>NZ_FPLG01000072.1:0-1959 GCF_900120065.1 Moritella viscosa | reverse complement strand
AAATATATCAGTGACACCATTGGCGCTAATGCAAAAGTGATTCAACTAGAAGGTATCGCGGGTACATCTGCAGCACGTGAACGTGGCCAAGGTTTCATGCAAGCAGTTGATAAAAACAAAATGGATTTACTTGCTAGCCAGCCTGCTGATTTTGACCGTACTAAAGGTCTTAACGTAATGGAAAATATGCTTGCTGCGAACCCGAATGTACAAGCTGTATTTGCACAGAATGATGAAATGGCATTAGGTGCGTTACGTGCCGTTCAAGCATCAGGTAAAGACGTATTAATCGTTGGTTTTGATGGAACTAAAGACGGTATTGCTGCGGTTAATCGCGGTATTTTAGGTGCAACAATTGCACAGCAACCAGGGTTAATTGGTGCACTTGGTATCGAAACGGCCGACAAAGTACTTAACGGTCAGTCAGTAGAGAAGAACATTGCTGTGCCATTAAAAGTGATCACTAAGTAATTATAATTAAAGGGGATAGCGTTAATAGTTATTCCCTTTATTCTTTTTCATATTGAAAAATATGACGTAATTGTACCTACAGTATATAGGGTGTCATTATGTCATGTTTTATTCTCACCAGTTACAAAGTATTAAGGCTTCTTTATGAATAAGTTAGTTGTGTTAGGTAGCGTTAACGCTGATCATGTTTTACAAGTGGCTTCTTTTCCGCGCCCTGGCGAAACTTTACTCGGGCATAGTTATGCTGTAATCCCAGGTGGTAAAGGGGCTAACCAAGCCGTTGCCGCCGCGCGTTTAGGTGCTGATATTGCGTTTATTGCTTGTGTTGGTGATGATAGCTTTGGTCGTAATATGATTACTGAATTCGCTCGTGATGGTATGAATACACAAGCTGTGATGGTTGAACAAGACACACCAACTGGCATAGCGATGATCCAAGTGGCGGCAACCGGTGAAAACAGTATTTGTATTTCTGCAGAAGCGAATGCATGCTTAACCCCTGAGCGTCTCGCACCACATAGAGAGTTAATTACACAAGCTGATACATTATTGATGCAATTAGAAACGCCGATTGCAACTATTACTCAAGCGGCTAAAATAGCAAAGCAAGCGGGTACGCATGTGGTATTAAATCCGGCACCTGCACAACCATTAAATGATGCGCTATTGTCTGTTGTTGATTTGATCACCCCAAATGAAACCGAAGCTGAATTATTAACGGGTATTAAAGTAAGCGATATGGCATCAGCGCAAGTGGCTGCGAATGTATTACATGATAAAGGCATTGCTGAGGTGATGATCACTTTGGGTAGCCAAGGTGTATGGATGAGTCAAACTGGTACGGGAAAACAAGTGAAAGGATTCCGTGTTGATGCTGTTGATACCACTGCCGCGGGTGATACTTTCAATGGTGGTTTACTCGCAGGGTTACAAGCTGGATTAATACTAGATGAAGCTGTCCGTTTTGCGCATGCAGCCGCCGCTCTTTCTGTGACGCGTGTCGGTGCGCAAACATCGATTCCAACAAAAGCGGAAGTAGATGCTTTTTTAGCGTTACAAGATTAGTGAAAACAACCGGTAGTGGATGCCTATTTATATGAGCGTACCTGTATTAGTATTACCTAAATGAACGAAACCTTATTTTCACGATAAAATATGATGGACAAGATTAGCTGATGGCAACAATTAAAGACGTAGCAAGGCATGCGGGCGTATCAACGTCAACGGTGAGTCATGTATTAAATAATACACGCTATGTCAGTGACGATGTGTCTGCGCGAGTACGGATAGCTGTTGAAGAATTACGTTACGCACCGTCGGCATTGGCGCGTAGTCTTAAAGTCCAAAGCACCAAAACATTTGGCATGCTAGTCACAACGTCAACGAACCCGTTTTTTGGAGAAGTATTAAAAGGTGTTGAACGTCGTTGTTATGAGTATGGCTATAATCTTATTTTGTGTAACACCGAAGGTGATATAGCTCGTATGC
>NZ_FPLG01000074.1:0-1839 GCF_900120065.1 Moritella viscosa | reverse complement strand
GTTTGCGCAAACGTTTCGATAGCGTTAATATCCATTTAATCGAAGACTTATATTTAGCTATTTTAACCTTGTAAGGCGTGATCTATGAAGAAAAATGCACTTATCAACGCAGACTTATCTTATTTAGTTGCGACGCTTGGCCATACTAACGAGATCACCATTTGTGATGCTGGTTTACCTGTCCCAGATTCAACGCAGCGTATCGATCTTGCATTGATTCCGGGTGTTCCAACATTCATTGCGACAGTTAAAGCGATACTCGGCGAAATGCAAATTGAAGGCATCGTACTTGCGGAAGAGTTTGCTACGGTTAGCCCTGAGTTACACTCGGCCTTACTTGATGTGATCACCAGTGAAGAACAACTCACCAACAAAACGATAGTAATTACTTATATTAGCCACGAAGCATTTAAGCGACGAACACACCAGAGCAAAGCAGTTGTGCGCACGGGTGAATGTACGCCTTATGCCAATGTGATCTTCCAATCTGGAGTGGTATTTTAATCCCGCTCAACATTGGTTGTACGACACGTAATAATAGCGATTTATGCGGATTAAAGTAGGAACTGACATGACGCAAGCAATTTTAAAACTCAGTGGTATCGAAAAATCATTTCCTGGTGTGAAAGCACTAGATAATGCTTGTTTGAATGTATACCCAGGTAAGGTAATGGCATTACTGGGTGAAAATGGTGCCGGTAAGTCGACACTGATGAAGGTCATCACGGGTATCTATCACATGGATAAAGGTAATATTAACTATCAAGGTAGTGATGTTACTTTTAATGGACCTCGTCATTCTCAAGAAATGGGCATTAGTATTATTCATCAAGAATTAAACTTGATCCCTGAGCTAACGATTGCTGAAAATATCTATTTAGGTCGAGAGAAAACTAATGCGTTTGGCGGTATTAAATGGGCACAGATGTACCGTGATGCTGATGCTTTGTTACAACGCTTAGACGTGAAGAAAAGTTCGCGTCAATTGTTGGGTGAGCTAAGTTTAGGCGAGCAGCAAATGGTTGAAATTGCTAAAGCGCTGTCATTTAAATCACAAGTTATCGTGATGGATGAACCGACTGATGCATTGACGGAGAGCGAGACTAAATCATTATTTAAAGTGATTAATGAATTGCGCAATGAAGGCTGCGGTATCGTTTATATCTCCCATCGTTTAAAAGAGATCTTCGAGGTCTGTGATGATATAACCGTACTTCGCGATGGTAAGTTTATTGATGAGATCGCCGTGACTGACATTGACGAAGATGGTCTGATTGAGAAGATGGTCGGTCGTCGTTTAGATGAAATTTACCCACGTATTGATGTGAAGCATGGAACTACGTGCATGGAAGTTGAAAACATTGTGGCGCCGGGTGTGCATGATGTCAGTTTCAAATTAGACCACGGCGAGATATTAGGTATCTCAGGCTTAATGGGCGCAGGTCGTACCGAATTAATGAAAGCTATTTATGGTGCGCTAGCGCGTGAGTCGGGCGACGTGATCTTAGATGGCAAGGTTGTTAGTCCTGTAACACCGCGTGATGGTTTGGCTAATGGTATCGCTTATATTTCGGAAGATCGGAAAGGCGATGGACTCGTGCTTGGTTTGTCGGTAAAAGAAAATATGTCCTTGTGTGCATTAGACCTAATGTCGAAAGGCTTACAGCTCGACCATGCTAAAGAAGCCACTGCGGTTGAAAATTTCATGCGTTTGTTTAATGTTAAAACCCCAAGTCGTGATCAAATCATTGGTAACTTATCCGGTGGTAATCAACAAAAAGTAGCGATTGCTAAAGGTTTGATGACTTGTCCTAAAGTACTTATTTTAGATGAACCAAC
>NZ_FPLG01000026.1:0-15487 GCF_900120065.1 Moritella viscosa | reverse complement strand
TACAACAATGAAGTGGTTCCGATGCAGCAGGACATGCTGGAAATTAACGAGTATTTACCTGTTGCACTGCATATCAAGTTTGCAGAGCCAGCGTATTCTGACTTAAACCCGAGGAGTGAGGATTGATGGAAGAACTGATTGTTTTTATAAGGCAATGGGGGCAGCTGTGTTTGCTGTCGTTATTGGCCGCAGCTACGCAAATGTATATGTCTGGTACCCGTATTACCTTTTTTCATTATTTTATGTCGGTGCTGATGGCGATTTTGTCCGCTTACATTGCGGACAGTTTTTGTCGTTGGCTTGGATTAGATGAAGGGTTGAAGACAGGCATTATTGGTATTGCCGCGTATGTAGCGCCGCATCTTTTAACGGGGGTTAATGCCCTGGCGAAAGCGGTATCAAAAGACCCTAAGCACTTTTTGGATATTATTATGAGGAATAAATCATGAGTTGGCTTACTTCGTTATTTAGTTTTATTTCGGCACCGATTGCGGATTTGTCAGGTAGCTATCGTGAGCGTAAACGTATTGCGGCAGAAATGGCGGCATCGATTTCGACTGCAGAAGGTAACTTAAAATTGGCTAAGCTGGATGCGGAAGCTAAACGGTTGGCGAACCAGGAAGGTAACGACGCTGATTATGATCTGCAGGTGTTGAAGAACCGGCGCGAATCGATAATGGATGAAATCATTATTACGGTGTTTTTAGGATTATTCATTGCCCACTTTGTGCCACAGCTGCAGCCGTACATGGCGGATGGTTGGCAGGCCATGGGTTATAAAGGCGCGCCCTGGTACTTTGAATTTGTGATTGTGGGTATTGCGGTTTCGACACTTGGGTTGATGCGATTGTTTCGGGCGTTCTGGGGAAGTAAAAATACTAAAGGGGCTGGTTAGCCCCCTTAATTAATATAAAAGCAATTAGATTAACCTGTCGTACCAAATATCAACAGAACCCGCTTGCTTTAGCGCTTCAATGAAGTCTGTATGGATAACTATTTCCTTATTATCCCAAGCAAGTGGTGTGACTTTTATTTCGTCTTCTGTCAGTGATTTCACATCAGGTATTATCGCAAAATCAACATAGTTGTATTCCTCGCATACACGGTCATGGTAACACTCGTCATCATAATCTAAATCAGGCGTATTAAAGTCTATTTTCCCCCACCACAATGTCAGTTTTTCTTTCCATTTTTCATCTAATTTCTCGATTACATCATCGTAAATGTAAAAAATGGTGATTTCTGAAAATCTCATGAATAAATCAGGCTGAGTAAAGACGAATTCAGCTCTTTTTTCTGGTAGTAACACCGAAAGGCTGGCTTTATTAAAAGGAATAAACATCACAAACTCTCCTGATTAACCAAAATATTCACATGGAATGAAGGTCGTATTAATGGGATTCGTCGCAATAATACGTTCGACCACTGACTTGTGGAACAATACACCAGCTGACTCCTCCATCATAAATATAAGCCGCTGGTTTAATGGTATTACAGATAAAAGTGAATCATCTAAAACTAATTTCTTTAATCCTCTGATAGAGCCATCAGGTCTAACCATTGAGTATTCAGAATTAACCAAATCGACACACCTTATTTCTGGCATGCAGTTTATGTAAAGGTAATCTCGGTTTACCTTACTATTGGTTAAATTTGCAGGCACCCAATTTATACCGTAGGTATATTGCAATCCAGCCTCTAAAACGACGCGCTTAGCTAGTCCGTTTTTTGGAAATTCCACACATTCAGGTACATCATAATCACCCTCAGGCTTAAATGTTTCATACATCCGTATAGGTTTTGTAGGTACGCAAGCCCAATCCGAAAAAGGCAGGTAATTGTCATCTTTTTCACTTACCTTTATAATTGGACCTGACGCCCTCATTAAAAAATATTCACTCACTTACCAACCTCCAATTTATTTCCAAGTAACTGCTTAGTCATGATAACCCCTTTAGCATTAACCAAATTATGCTGACCTAACTGATTGTTAGTTCTTGCATCACAAGGAGAGTCTCTAGGTTTTTCACCAGCCCTTTCGGTAGTGCTATTAGCACAACCAATGCTCACACCTTTTCGATAATCCTGACCAAATCCTGAAATTGTCCAAGTAAAGCTATCTATATGCTCAACACCTCGATGACTTAATTCTCTCATATCATCAAAAAATTGTTCATTATCCGGATTACTTCCACAAAATCCCCCTTTCTTGAATAACTTTTCAATTTTTTCTAACTCACGTTCTACCGCCGCAATATAAGTGAGCTTAGACGACTTCAATCCCTTGCTAATCTCATCAGGAATATCTTTTCCACTTCGTATCAACAATAAAGCCGTGCTGTAATCTAATCCGCTTGCATGAGGGCCTTTATGTACTGCAACCCCGAGTTGACAGGCTACATCCGTTTGGTTTGGCAGAAATACACCATTTTTCGATTCATCGATGTCATACTTAAAGTGGCTTCGGTATTTTTTCCACTTTGTATCATTTACAGTTTCAGAAGTGATGACGTGATGAGCTTGTAAATTACCCGATTTAGGCTTTGGCTGCACCTTGTGGAACCAAGGGTGATCCTCAAAATCTTTTCCCTTCCAGCCATCAGCTAAAATGTGTTTAGCTAGCCTTGCTCCACTACCTGATTTTGAGTATTTTTTTACATCTGCCGCAGAAGGGTTTTCAGTACCTTTACAGAATTTCTTGTCGTTTTTCTTGGCACTTTTTTTTATTGTGCGATTGCATAACCAACACTTACCTTTAGACTTATTACTTTTCTCATTTGTAGTGTCATTTTTACTGCTATGCTGAGACATTGATTTAGTATCATGTGTTTTTTTGGCTGGATACACTTTTTGAGATTTAGCTAGAATACGCGCCAAATTATCATCCATCTCACCCATTGCTTTATTAAACATTTCAGGAGCCATAGAGTTAATCGCTTTAAACTCTAACCCAACTGATTTTAAAGTATTCTCTAAAACTGTAGCACTCATTCTATTTGCATACGATGCTAATTCGTCGAAAGCATTAATACAAGGAATGAGTACATCAGAAAGCAATTCTGCGCATTGCTTCGCATACTGGGCCCACTTTAATTCTCGCAAGAACTTTTCAGGATTACCTTTACCAAGCTTACGCATTATTGCAAATAGCTCATCAGGGCCAATTTCTTTACCCTTTTGGATAATTATTTTGCCAACACCTTTCAGGATGCTGCCCAAACTTGGAATAAACCCAAGTATCGTTAAAGCTAAATTAGTCCAGTTTTCTGTTTTCTTTCTTTCCTCTTCATCCATTAACTTCCTTAGATTAGCTACAACGTCACGAACATCAGCTGCTTGGTCTATACCTGGAAAACATGTTATTACTGCGTTAGTAATAATTTGAGCCACGCTTGGGTCATCATTAAAATCACCTAATATCACCCCCCAAGACCAAGAGGCTGCGCTAGATATCCGAGATAAACCGAATTCCCAAAAACCAATTTTACCTCGTTTAGTATCTGCAATGAGTTCTGTGGGGGTTACGTCAGGATTAAAATATGGATTTTCTGGTACTATTTTATTTGGCGTAAAAGGGCGAGAATCTTCTCCATATTCAATCGAATATTGGCCTCCGGCTAGCCCACTCACACTCGCTTGACCGTTCTTACCCAAATTACCTTTAAACTCTGCGCCAGTACTATCAACTATGGTATAAGTAGCATTTTGAACGGGATCTCCATCAGTGTATGTCAGGGTAATATCAATAGTATAGGTTCCTTCCTCTTCACTACTGACAGACACTGAGTCTTGCATTATACCACCCATACACATTGTATTGGCTTTATTCATTGTTAGCTGGTCAGAAAGACGGCATACACCTTTGCCTTCAATTTTAACCGTAGGAGAGAACATAATAAATTTGGCTTCCCCTTCGATTGTACCTGAAGCGACGCCTTTTTTGTCGCCACCAGAGTCACCCGTACTTTTTGTAAATGTACAGCCCTTAATCGCAATACTGTTACCACCATCTGCGGTGACCGTTTCACTTCCATCAGCTAAATCAGCTGATTTGGCGGCATTACCATATGGGAGCGGAACCACTGCATTCCCAACCGTTGTTAAGCAAACATCTGGTAGCGTTGCATTAGCTTCACCACCCGAGCCTTTATGAACGATACTGAGTCCATCCGCACTTATTGTTACAGCCATAAAAACCCTTTAAGCTTATGATTAACATGTAATTATATATTTATTTAAATTTTTATACTGACTGAATTAATAGGCATTTCAACTAAATCTCAGTTTAATCTGACTTTTTAGTTAAATTCATGGGGGTTTACACAGAATCAAAAGACGGAGAAAACGATCTCGATGAGTCTAGATAGACTGTCACTTTCTGTCAAAAGGTGTCACAACTTTGACATTATCGATCTTTAAATGATCGTTAAGATCCTTTCTAGATAAGGCTTGAACAATATCAGCGTGTCCACCTTAGTGTCAAAAACGTGAAAAAATTGCGAAAACGCGGTAGGCGAAGAGGAGTGAATTTATCGTGGCCTCGCCCGTATGATTAAATGTTTCCCTCATCCGCCAGCAATAGCTATGTATTATAACGAACGACACATACAACTGTATAAAACAACAGTTTAATATCGTATAATTTATAGGTCAGTATTTGAATTAAGTGGATGTTTATGCGAGTAGTTTGCCCAGAGTGCGGCGTTAAAAGCCGAATCCAGAAAACGAATAGGATTTCGAATAGCTATACAGATTTATACTGCAGCTGTAATAATGCGGAGTGTGGTCATTCGTTTGTTATGAATCTTAGTTTTAGCCATACGCTGAGCCCATCAGCAAAAAGTTCGAGTCAGTTAGCTATGGACTTAGTCAGGTCATTAGCGCCAGAGCAGCGCCAAGAATTACAGTTGCAGCTTTCAATATTGTAAACAAAAAAGTCCTCACAATTGAGGGCTTATTCAATACTCTAATAAGTTAGCGACAGCACGACACCCATTTTTATATGTTATGTTATGTTTAATTATTAGAATCCAAAATTTTAGCTTTCATTATTTCAAATTCAGTTTTAGAAATAATACCTTTTTCAAGTAAGTCATTAATTTTAATTAACTCTGAATAAATATCTTTTGTTGGTTGATTAGGCTTTGAATTAATATCAATTTTGACATTTTGGTCGACGACATGATCAGCTCGTTTTTTTAATGATGTTCTCACAGCTTCTTCATCTCCTTTATTTACGACTCTAAATTGATATTCGAAAGATGCCCATTGTGCAGGGCCATTACCCATAGGTGTATATGTAGATGAAACAGGAACAGCTATTTTTCCTTTTAATTTAGCAAATTTATTAGCATCTCGAATCACATCTGCTCTTAATGCTCCTGCATTACCAAAAATGCCAGCATGATCATCTCTAAATAGGACATATGTATCTGGCGATATTTCAACAACACTAGGATTAGCGCATGCGGTGAGAACAAAACATAAAAGCAAAATCATCGGCTTCATTTTAAGATAACTCCAATTATTAAATCATAACAGTGTATTACGCAGAATTTCGTATAATACTAATTTTATTCTAATTGAATTACTATCAAAATCATAAAATTAATCTGTTATTACAAATGATTAAAGAAATAACAATTGATACAGTCCAAAAAAATTAAAGTATAAACAAGAAAATGCGTTCTACATTAGAATTAAGGGTTTTGTTTTAATAGCACGCTGTCAACTCTAGATTAAATTATCACCCCCAATCCCAACTTTCCCAGTCTTCCCAACCAGGTATGTAATGAGATGTATCTTTAATTTCAGTTTCAGGACTATTCCAGCCATCCCAAATATTAGTTTTTTCAGGCTTAACATCGACCAGTTCGGGCGGGTGATATTGATTCTCGACGTAATAGCCCTGCCTTAATTTCACGATGTGGTCTTTATCAACTCTGATTTGGGCACCTTGTCCCATAACATTGACCAGGTGATCATCTAAATGAATACCGCGTCTTTTCAAAAGTGCTTTAATTCCAGTATTTAATCTGTCGCGTCTGGAGGGCGTACAGTTAGTGACAGAACTCCGAGAAGACCCTTCGGGCCAGTTCAAAACCTCAGCACCTTCGGTGCTACTGGTGCTTGCTTCACTATCGAGCAATGCCTGTGACTTGGGTTGTATCGTCCACTTGCGTATGCGCGTTTTAACGGCTTCATCGCCGACAACGTGAAAGCCTTGGATCTTAGAAACGAATTCACCATATTCGTTGCCCATTTCATTCGTGTCATAATCATTACGAATGAGTAAATCTTTACGAGATACAAACGGCCCACCCTGCGCCATTACATATGCAGCAAAATCGCCTTTATCAGCCGCTTTCATTGCATCGGATGCGGCAGCTGCATTGGTTTTTAATTCAGGTTTGTACTTATCAGTGATCACTTCCCAGCGTTGTAATGAATTCATTGCTTCATAATTTAAACGTGGACCGTGGAAATTTAACTGAGGACCCATAAACGTTGGGTTTTGGTCTGGGAATAATTCGTTGAATAAATTGTGTTGTTGCTTGCTACTTAACGTAGTTACAAAGCTTTTAAATGCGTTTTTATCGTTATTAGCATAACGACGTAATTCACGATAAGTGGTAACTGGTGCACCACCAATAGGCTGAAACTGACGGATACGCCAACGACTTGCCCAGGCAGTAACATGCGCGGCCATTTCTCGTTGGTCACGGCCTGTTTCATCATCAAGTTCGCCCTTCATGCCATAGCCATCAATATTCTTACTGATGTATTTAGCGATGTAACCCGTTGCGGTACCTTTGCTTGGGTCCATCATTTTCACATCACAACGTGGGCGATAATCCAATGGGCCAACAATTGGTTTTCTGTAAACCTTTGGGCACAACTCTGTTATTTCTTCATCAATAGCATAACCAATGAAAATTTCGCGGATACGATCAACATGCTCAGGTTGCATGAACATGAGTAAATGCCAATGTGGTGTGCCATCATGATGCGGTTCTGCAACACGCATACCGAAAACAGGTAACTCTTCACGTTTTAGTTGCGCACGTATTCTTGCCCATACTTTGCATAAATAACGTTGGGCGTCTTTCGGGCTGTTCCCCAGCCATTGATCAACAAAACCACCTTTCTTGCGGGTGTTATGATATTTAGATGGTGCGGTCAGCGTTAGAAATAACCCATCACAACCCATTGCGGTTGCAATACTTTGATACCCAGCCATACGTACCATTAATTCACAACGTCTGATCGCAGGGTTCGCAGTCGACTTGTAGAACATGTCGTATAGAGCAATTTCTTCACCAGAATTTTCATCAAAAATAGACATACCTTTGATGAAATCTCTGTTACGTTGCTTTTGGTTTTTCCACTCATGCATGCAGTCGCGTGAACAATACGGACTTGCCGCTTTCTGCACTTGGCCAACGGCAATCGCAAGGTGTTCTCGCATAGTCATGCGCTTTGTATTTAACTTGTTTTCCCAGGCACGTTGGCAAACTAAACGTAAAATTCCACATTCAGCTTCTGACTGATGTAAACCATCATTTCTGTTGTACGGCGGTGTATAACCAAATGATCTGCATTCGTCTTGCAGACTCTCAAATACAGCAACAATCACGTTAGCGTAATCTTTATGGTTGGCTTTTTCGCTTTCAATTAGGGGTTCTAGTTTGCCAGCAAAAAAATCAGCAAATTGCTGACTTAGTTTCTTTATTTCACTTTTGTCCATTTCGGCTAATAGCTTTTCGCGTGACAAGTCATTGCTGCGAACATAGGCATTTCTGAATTTGAATTGTCGTCTGTATTGATCGAGTACTTTTTGTAGACGAGGATTTATATCTTTTCCGACTGTTTTTAGCAGGTATAAGTTGGCAGCAGAACGGCCTTTTTGCTTAAAGATTTTATTATATCGTTCGGCAAAGTAGCGGCTAAGGTAATGCGGCATATCACCAAAGAACTGTTTACGCCATTCATGATCATCAAGATCGGGGTTAGACTGAAACATTGCATTTTCAATAAGCGACATTTCAGGTTGTTGGAATTCTTTGCTTGCAGCAGGAGTAACTTGAACATAGTTTGGTAGCTGAGGATAAACATGGCGTTTACCCCAGTTCTTTACTTGAAAAGACCATTGACGGCGGACAGCATCGGAAAGGCCTTCAGCATAATCTCTTGCATTCATACTTCGGCATAATCCTGTGCATTTAATACGACATAACCGCCCTTACCTTTTGGTCGACCGATTACGCCACGAAACAACTGACGACAATCTAGCTGTTGGCAAGCGTTATCGATGGCATCTTGTTTGGTTTCGCATTCGCCTATTTCGACTGTACGGAGTTCGTGTGTTTTAGGGTCTTCACGCATGCCGCCATTTGGGCAAAGCTCTATTGCTAGATACATCATGCGACCATCCAGATAGTTGTATTGTGAATATCGAGTGTTTTCTCCCACCACAATTCTATGCAGGCTACTAACTTGGTTAAGCCGAAGCCTTGCGCCATAAAGTACACAGAACGAATAGCGCCTAGGGCTAGTTGCTCTTCCTTTGAATTAGTATCAGAACAAGTCACCACGCTTTGCCAAAAGGCAAATACAGTAATCAATACTTCTTCTTGCTTTAGCGTTGCGTAAAGGTTGAAATGAAAACAGGGCATTGCAAGTGCATCGCTACGGCCAGCATCAACGCATTCAAACAAATCGATAATCCAATCGGCTTTGTCTGCATCGATACCAAGTGAGTGCAGCGCCGATCGCACATCTTCAACAGGGGCTAAAATACGTTTCATGCTGCTACCTCGCCTTTAATTAAATTGCTTAGTTCGTTATATACAGAGGTGACTTGCCTAAATGCAGTTAAGCCATCGAGGTAAATGGTTTTATCCATTAGCTTGTGCGCAGACCAGGTATTCGGGTTTTGCGCACCGCTAAAGTAGGTTTTATCAATTGCGATAACTTCGAGAGCATCGGCATGGCCAATATAACGAACAGACACGCTCAATTTTTCAGGTTTGGCGAGGGCAATAAACATTAGCTCGTTGATCACATCGCTCATTGTTGGATTTGGTTTAATCATGATATTCCCTTACTTGTTAAATTCAGTTAATGAGTAACCAGCCATTTCCTTGATTGCCGGTGCTAGTCGTTTTATGACTTGATGGATCGAGGCTCTTTGAGTTTGATTAAACCTTTCAAACTTAAATTTCATGTCCCGCTCTTCCATTCCGGCTGCAAAACAGATAACGCGCTTTGTTTCATCACCTTGTTTGTTATAAATAACGGCGACACGATTACGGTTAAACATGGCGCGGACTTGAGCGATAGCTTCAACCGCAGATACTTTGTGTTGTGCTTGTTCCATACATAATCCTCCTGTTACATACCTGGTATTGGCAATCCATTGATCACTGCATCGGCACACATGGACACGAACGGCCCTGCACCACCGCAGCGGTTTTCAACGTCTGACATAAGAAAAACCAATTCGCGTACAGCGTCTTGTGCCTTCTTGATAATTGCGTCTTTCTTATGACGCGTTAATCGACGGTCTGATTCGGCTTCTAAGATGTGACGGTTTATTTCACCTGTATGACTAGTCACGCTCATGGCGCTAAGTGTGAGAGGTTTAGACTCACCTTGTTTTGGTAGGCGAACGGCGGTTAATCCAACTTCGAGTATCGCGCTGTTTATGATGTCGTGATTGTCCGTTGCTTTGGTGATTTTGATTAATTCGCTAACGGTAAGCTGATGTGGTTGATTAGGGTTTAGCTTGTTGCGAAGTATCTGACCACGCATACCACATTCGCTTGCAATTGATTCGACGTTTTCTATACCAGCAAACCTGATACAGGCCGCGTCAATTACGGTTTGTTTACTATTATTAATGTCATACATTGAACAAATCTCCCTATTTGCGATTATTAAACTATGCTGATGAAGCAGCAAAGGTGAATATGAGCACTACCAAGACAACTTCGAATACGATGAGTACTGGGCATATGAATTCGTGTTTGATTTCACACTGACTACAGCGTCTTGTGCATTTCCCTTTGCTGCTTTGTTGGCTTATTTTTATTTGATTAGCCATGGTAGAGACCTCTAAGCGAGCCATGGCTTATCGTTGTTTGATTCCAGACACATTTGAGTTAGCTTTGCCACGTTAACAAGACGAAGTGAGCGATGCTTTTGTTGAATAAAAGGAATAAATCCACGATCCATTTGTGCTGTAACAGCACATACTGTTTGCCCTGAATCAGTTGCAAATTCTTCAATGCTTACAGCTGGCGATTTAAGCTGGATTACGATTGTTGTCGACATGATTACTTCCTTATGGGATTATTTAGGGTTAACAATGGTTAATAATCTTTGTAGCAATGTAACGCTACGATAAGCTTCCTCACAGGGAAGCTATGGCAATAATAATACCTTACAAGGAAGCTTGTCAACGTGGATTATGGCAAACAAATAAAAACATTAAGAAAAAGCCTAGGCTTAACTCAGCGTGACTTTTCAGAAAAGACATCTATATCATTGAGTACATTGATGAAAATAGAATCTGGACATGCTAATGCAGGACTTCCAACGATAGATAAAATAATTAACTCTCCGCAATTTAATATCTATACTTTATGGCTAATGAAGGGTGAAACGGCTCCAGAGGTTGGACAGGTACATCCTTCCAGTGAAGTTTTAAACATAGACAAGCATTCTAAAAACATAAGCCTTCCTTTCTTTGAAGTCTCCGCATCGGCTGGCTCAGGTTTATTGGCAGAAGTAGAAGAGCAACCTAAAACAATTAGCTTTGAACCTAACTGGTTACGTAGTGAAGTTGGCGTATGCCCGACTAATGTATTTTTGATGTTAGTTGAAGGCGATAGTATGCAGCCGACATTAAAGAACGGCTCGATGATCATGGTGAATAAGGATGTTGATAACTTGTCTGACGGGATTTATGTCATGCGTTATGACAATAACTTGTTGGTGAAGCGATTACAGATGTTACCAGGCGGCATTATCCGCGTTAAGTCTGATAATTCTATGTATGACCCTTGGGAGATCACAAAGTCGCAATTGGACGGTGAAGAACTGGCGCTTATTGGGCGTGTGGTTTGGACTGGGCAGAAGATGTGATTTGTGGGTAGAACAGACTAGCTTGGTTACTAAAGTTAGTCTGTTCTATCTTAATTTTGGGCGACTATGACTTAACGTTATTCCTCTAAGCCATAGTTGGGTATAAACAGATTACGCTTATAGTTCAAAGAATATGGTTCGCATTATATAAAGTAAAGTGATATTGACGCCTCGTTATGTGTTTATATCTGGTTCACTAGTCTGATAGCCCCATGCTTAAGAAATATATTACTATTAATATTATGTAAATCGGAAATCATTGAGTGGCATAAAGAAACGACTGTGACGCATGTACTAACAAACAAAAGTTGATCGCACTTCCCTACGTTATCGTTAATAATATCTGCCGTTGGAGTCTGCTTCCAGTTACTAGTTAATCTAAACATTTTATGATGTTCATCGGAAGAATTAGCGTATGGATACCAAGCTCCCATTGAATGAGTATAGTTAACTTCATTTCTTATTTGTGAAAGCCAATTACCACTATTTACTGTATTACGACACGACAGACCTTCTCGTAATTTGAAGAGAAAATCTACAGTTATATCTCTATCTTTTTTCCGAAAATCAGACGAAGATACCTTTGTAGCTAACGTGTCTAAAAGTTCATAAAACGTTTTCCAAACATCTTGGTGCGTGTTATTTAACTGCTTAAATACAATAGTTGAGCTGGTAAAATCATATTGGCACCGATAATATCCACTCGAGGCTGTATTTCCACTCTGAAGTGAATACATCCTCGCAACATCTGTAACAGCTCTTGATTCATTGCTATCAAGTTGGCTACAGCTAATCCCAAATAATCTCAATAGCGCATGCATAGCAAAATAGGCACTATAGTAAGAACGAATAATTAACCAACCTGTAGATTTAGGTAGACTATCTTCTGGAGCTATTCCATTTATACTCTCTATTGATGACGCAGCCATTCGGTTAATATCATATGCGTAGGGAAGCAGAAGCTCATTATGGCTATAAACATCTAATGTAAAAGCTTTACTTTCAAGAGGATCTGTCATTTTGAAACTTTTTTTTGCCAACCAGCCCCTGAATGTTAACTGAGGAACTGCTTCTACATTGCTTAAGCCTGGGAGCAAATGTGCCCTTAATACATCTGTAATAATCTGCATACTATAAAGTAAAGTTACTTTTCATCGAGTTTGAGAAATGTGTAGCAATTGCTTTATAAGAACTACCTGGCTTGCGAATTTTTTGTAAGTTAATTTTATTAAACATTTCACCCATAACACTATCGTAATTATCAACGGTATAATCAGAGCCGTGACGATCTTGTAATTTAGCGGCCACTTCAGGAAAGACTGCAAATAAGGCTCTAAAAATAGTAGAATTACACAATTGCTCTTCAATATCTTTTTCCTTGAAGAACCCATATAAAAAGGCTTTTAGGTAACAATTTAAAATGGAATAAAGCTCTTCTGTCTCTCGACTCCCAAAAAATTGAGCAACCGGAGTTACAGAACTGTTAAACGTAACTCTACTAATTTTATTCTTTGACTTAGATGCAGGGCTCAACTTTCCTAATAAAGCGCTATTAGGATCATCGTGAAATAAGTCAAAAATTGAACGTAATGACTCTTCAGTTGAATTTTCATATTCAGCCATTCGCTTAATATCAAGTAAGAGCTCAGAAGGAACACCTTTTTGCTTTGAATTAATATCTATGAACAATCTTGATTCTTCTTTCCTGGTTAAACCAACATAAATTACCACAGGTACGCGAAGTATTGATTTAGCTTTAGAGAAACCATAAACACGATGCTGTCCGTCAAGAATAAGGAAAGCTTTTGGATCAGGCATAAATTCTAAAGTTCGGCCTTTACCAACAATTTCAACATCAGCAGCATTTTGCGCTGAAATTATAATTGAAGATGGAATTGTTCCTTCTTCATTATCAATATAATTGGCAATTTCCAAAGCTCTTTTTTCATCCAAGGTACGTTGAAAACCCATAATCGGATCTTCGTCGCGGCTTGAAACAAAGCAACATTTAGATAAAACATCTGTTGGCATTGTAAGAGAATAAAACTTGGTTTTATTCTGAAGAACATTACTTACGGTATACCTAATCTTTTCCACCATTAAACTCCAGATATTAACAAATACATAAGGTTAGCAACTTTATCATGGTTTACTAAAATAGTGGTACGATAGATCAATAAACCTTTCTAATGACTAGCTGAAATAGAGTTTTATCCGATTTTAAGCTTTAACAATCACCTTTAGATATTTTTCTAATAATAAACTTAATTACCAAATATCCCGCGTCAAACTCACAACTTAAAACCAAAATACTCAATATTTTTGCTAGGTATAACTCTAGAGCTAACTTTAGAACTCTTACCCACCACTAAAATGAAAGTATGACTGAACTGATGATGAACGGACTTATGGCAACATTATTACACATGTAGGTATTTATTTTGTGACTTATGGCTTTGAACGAATACGGTAGTTTAAGCGAGTCTGTTTCATCTCGTCTTTGGAGATAAACGTGTTAGTGCTTAGGCTCTAACACATTTAATTCTGATTATAATAAGCATAGTTTAACGAAGCTTCATTAATTATTAGCCACATGTTTATTTATAAGCAGATCATCTTCAATTTTTAATAAAATAAGAGCAAGTAATTTCAGATAAAGTAAATAGGATTGTTCATGAAGGTTAGTTTCAGATGGATTAGCTTGTGTACCATGTAAGTAACTGTTTCTTAGATCTAACCCATTAGTAAACTCGCTTTTATTAAGACAATAGTTAAAGTAATCTTGTTCTGGCTTTGACAACAGAGAACTATCGAAATAAATTAAACCTTCTTCAGACATTTTCATTACTTCTTCTTGAACTTCAGCATGGTAATGATGATAAGAAGCAACTTCATTTTCATGTAAATCTTCTAGTATTAGAACTCTATTTTTATTAGATACTTGAATACGCTCACATTGGTCTATGAATATATAGTTCTTCTCTAATAAGTAGTTAAGCTCATGGGTTTGAAACTCTTCGTAATTGTAAAAATAGATATTATTCTCATTTTTTAACAGTTCAAAAAAAGTCCGATAACATTTCTCCCTGAAAGGTTCAACATGCGCTAATAATGTCTGATCTGAGAAAAATAGGTTAGTGCTATTAATTGCTTCCTGATTATTAGTGTCAAGGTAGATGTATTTGTTTTCATTTAAGCTAGGTATATCTTTCATTGAACTAGGACTGGATGACATTTGCAACAGTTCAAAATCTATATGATTATCCTCAACATATAGTTTATATTGTTTAAGTATTGACTCCAACTCTGGTGCTAATGTTCTCACTTTTTCCAAAGCTGATGCATTCGTAGTTGGCATAGTTAAATTAGCATTCTCTGCAAAACCATAATTTTCATAAAAAACAGAGTTATAAGTAAATTGCAGGATTTTTTCTAAAGAGTTATCTAGTGTACTTAAAACGTTTGAATACGTGAATATTTGTGCTTGGGATGTCATTTCAGACATTTTAAATGACATCCCACCACAATATTCACTTTTAGAACGTAGACCTATTATTCTTTCTAAAACTCCAATTTGACTATATTTATTGATTAAATTAATTCTATTCTGATGATCTACATACTCAAAGAGCAACTTAAAATTCAGATACAAACAATAAGGCTGATTATTATTCTTGATATAGTCTAAGCTATACGTGTAATGCGCTACACCATTTTCTAGTTTGCACTCTTTTATTTTATAAGTGTTATCAAGATAACTAATTGAAACACCATAATTGATCAAAGAACGATTCGTTTTTTCATCAAAAAAATTACTACTTTTTTCTTGATGTTTACGTTTTGCTTTTAATCGTATTTTGTCTGATATATAAAAGTTGTTAGTTTTTTTAGCGTTTTGTATTATTGGCAAGTAATTAATATTGCAATTTTCTAAGTCTATATAGTCAGATATAATATTTTCTTTTTCTTGTCTTGTTAGGCTTTTAGGTAAAAACAAATCTACATGATTGAAGTTTTTTTCAACCTCATATACTGAAAGTAATATCTCCGCGCTTTGCTGGTAGGTTAACAAGAAGTCTCGAAGCACATTATTATATCGCTCTACCAACAATTTGTGTCTTAATATTATTTTTATTTGATTAGGTTTTTGAATTAATATTTGTTCGATTTTATCAGGTGAAATTTTTTTGAATTGTCGCTGATTGTTGATTAATTCCCAAAATGATTTAACATAGTTTAATACTATTTTTTTATGATAGATTAAAACTTTTCTATCATAATTTTTAGATATGACCCCGCCAATGAATGTCCTATATCCCTGTACTATGTTCTTGTATAT
>NZ_FPLG01000099.1:0-88564 GCF_900120065.1 Moritella viscosa | reverse complement strand
ATTGTTAAAGAGCATTGACAGCAACGCTGTCGCGTCGTTGTCAGGCTGCGTATATTACGGCAACCAGTTTTGAAGTCAAGCGCATATCGCACTTTAATTTCAGGAAGTTTAATAAGTAACTTTCGATACTGATAAACACCTTTACCTAGCGGCTGTTGCCGTGTCAGTGAGGTCGCATTATAGAGATCTAGATTAACTTGGCAAGTTTTATATGTCGTAATTAGCCAGATAGATTGGACTGTATGATAATCGTTCATATGAAGTGCATTAAGTGTGTGCAGGCTGAGTAAGTTCGGAAAGAAAGGTGATTATTCATACAATAATCACCTTCTTATTTACTTACACATCAATATTCTAGATATAAGCAGCTTATTTACAGCTCTGCTTCATCGGACTTGATTTGACGTATATATAAGTACACAGTATGTTTTGAAATATTAAGTTTATCCGCAACCATATTGATCGCATCTTTAATATCAAAAATACCTTGTTGGTGAAGTGAAATTACAATGTGCTTATTTTTAGCATTATTGGCAATATCAGTTCGGTTGTTAATATCAGCAATTGTTTCCTCTACAGAGCGATCAACCAATTCTTCAACTGTCGTTGCGAAATTTTCAGAAGACAACTCAGTTTCTCTTGTCTCAGGTGTAGGTAATAACTCCTGAACAAAATCAATAAACGATGCACCAATATTAATGTTGATACAAATTAAACCAATTGTTCTTTCTGAACGATTTTTGATTGCGATCGTCATCGAACGCATCATTTGACCATCTTTTGTCTGTGTAAAATAAGCTTTAGAACATTGCTTATTTTGTGCAGATATATCTTGCAGCATCTTTAATGCTAAATCGGTGATCGGCGAACCTTCAACACGACCTGTATTAAAACCATTTTCAATTTTAATCACAGAACGGTCTACACTTTCCAATGAGTGTAAGATCACTTCACATTGCTTACCAAATAAAGTAGCAATACCTTCAATAACACCATCATAAGATCTTAAAAGACGATAGTCTTCATCCGTAAACGTATATGAACTTGTCAATTCATTCTCAATATTATCTAGTTCAAGTAGCACAACTATCCCTCGTCTATAGTTAAGCCTATTTGGTAGGCTAGGTTAGCATAGTTAAACATTAAAAACCTTGAGCCGGATTCCAGATATTATATTAAAATAAAATATCTGGCCGATATTAATAACTATACACATACATCAAGGTAATCACTTCATCGCTTGTTTAACATAAACATCAAAGCGATTTTTCTTGGTTTCAATTGCCATGCTTGGTTCAGCATTTGCTATATATTCAGCATAATCAGGACGTTTAACAACAACACGCTTCGTCGCTACACGCATTGCCGGTTCAAACAGACCATCCGCATCTAAGTCAGCTCCAACTAAAGATTGAAAAACGCGCATCTCTTTTTTCACGAGTGCCGATTTCTTCTTATGTGGATACATAGGATCAAGATAAACCACATCAGGAGTAATACCCAAATCTTCTAGTTTAGATAAGCTTGATGCAAATACCAATTTTAGCCTTGTTCCAATCCAATCACCAATCTCAGTATCTTCAACCGCTCTCTTTAAACCATCTTCCAGTAATGCCGCAACAATTGGCGAGCGTTCTAACATAGTGACATGACAACCTAATGATGCCAGCACAAATGCATCTCGCCCTAAACCTGCCGTACCATCAACGACAGATGGTGTTACACCAGACTTTAAGCCTACCGCTTTTGCAATAGCCTGCCCTTTACCACCACCAAATTTACGACGGTGATTAACCGCACCACCAGCAAAATCAACATATACAGAACCTAACTTCGGCTCATCAAGTTTAAATAGCTCAAGTCCCTTATCCGAATATACTAATTGAAATTGAGCATCGGCCACAGGCTCAAGAGAAAAACCCCACTGTTTGGCAAGTGCTGCGATATGGTCAGAAAAGAGTGAATCAGTTGTGATTATTTGTATGCTGTTCATGTAGGCCTGATAAGGTTAGATGTAATTATTCGAGTTAGATTGCCTATATTAGCAAAAAATACGAATACAACCTAAATTCAGTTCATGATTAAATGAAGATAAAGAGTGTTAATTAAAAACACTTTCATTTTTAGTCATAAACTCTAATAGCTCATGCAATGGTATCGGACGACATAATAAGAAACCTTGTGAGTAATCACATTTGTTCTCTTGTAGATAATTCAATTGTGCTTTTGTTTCGACGCCCTCAGTAACAACTTTCATCCCCAGATTATGGATGATAGTAATGATACCATCGAGCAGTAAATTATCTTGTTGGTTCTCAGGAATATTAATAATAAAACTACGATCGATTTTAACTATATCAGCAGGTAAACTACGTAAATAATTTAGTGATGAATAGCCCGTACCGAAATCATCAATCGCAATTTTAACTCCGGCATTTTTTAAAGCGTTAATACGTTGCATATACTGACCATCCATATCCATCAGTAAACTTTCAGTTATCTCCATTGTCACCGAACTATAAGGTAAGTTATGTGACGCAATAACTTTGAGCCATTCAGAAACTTGCATGTCAACAGTCTTAAATTCAAGACTAGAACGGTTTACACTCATTTCAATATAAGGATAGCCAGCTTCATGCAAAATTTTCAAGTCACAGCACGCCTGATCTAATACATATTCCCCTAAGCCTTGAATAAGACCACCTTCTTCAGCCAGTGGGATAAACTCTGCAGGTGAGATAAAACCTCGATCTTTATGCTTCCAACGAACTAAAGCTTCTACCTTATCAATTTTACCCGTGACATTATCAACTATAGGTTGATAGTACACATCAAGACTGCCGCGTTTTATCGCATCAGCTAATTCAACAACTGTTTGATGTTTAAGTATCGCTGCATCACTTAATTCTTGCGTAAACATAACGCATTGATTTCGGCCTTTACGCTTTGCTTCAAATATTGCTTGCTCGGCACTTTGCATTAATGCTTCGACCGATACCCCATCTTCAGGGTACATAGTAATACCGACTGATGCTGTCACGTAACGCTGCTGATTTGAGAGTTGATAAGCTTGCGCAAAAACACCTTGTAACTGTTTAGCATATACTTCGGCTTGACGTTTATTCACCACTTCGGGAATGATAAATGCAAATTCATCGCCATCAATTCGGGCAAGGAAATCATTATCTCGACTTCGGTATTTTAATCGCTCCGCAGTCTCTTGCAACAAGCGATCTCCGGCCATAAAGTCTTCTGAATTATTGATCGATTTGAAATCATCAATATCAATATAGAGGATCGCAAATTTCTGACTATTCTTTGCGGATTTATCGATAACCTGACGAATTTCAGCACTAAAATACTGACGATTAGGCAAACCAGTGAGCGTATCAAAATTAGACTGGCTCATAATCTGTTGTTCTGTTTTCTTATCTTCTGTCACATCAGTAAAAACAGCAAAGAAATATTTAAGCTTATCACCTTCTTTAATACTCGAAAGCGTCACTTGTTGCGCAAATATCTCACCCGCTCGATTACGACTCCAAATAACACCTTTCCATTCGTTGTTATTTAATAACGCTTCTGAAATGCCATTATAGAAGGCTTCATCATGAACACCTGAACGTAATAGATCGTGCGTGCGCCCTATCGCATCTTCGGCGCTATAGCCTGTGATGTCTTCAAAAGCAGGGTTAACATCTATAATTCTTTCATTCGCATCACACAACATAATACCTTCAGTACTATGTTTATACACACTTTCAATAATGGATAGTCGCTGCCTGTTATCTTGCTCTTCAGTGAGATCTTGAATAGTGTTAATGAAATATTGAATATTATTAACGTCATCTTTAACTGCCGTAACCGTTAACTTTGTCCATAAGATACTGCCGTCACGATGGCGATAACGAGTATTAAGTGTGAAGTTATTACGCTTGTTGGCATATATTTCTTGATAATATTCTTCAAACTGCTCTATATCTTCATCAAAATATAAATTCAGGCTACTGGTATTCAGTACACCCTTTTCACGTAAACGATGAAAATCTTCCAATTCATAACCAAACATTTTACATGCCTGTTTATTCACCCATTTAATTTCACGCTTCGCATTTAGCTTGACTAATCCTACAGGCGTCGTCGCTAAAACAGTTTCAAGAATACGCTCTTGCGCAGATACCCTTTTTTTAGTTAATTCCTCGGCGGTGATATCTTTACTAATACAATCTAGACGATACACCAGCCCCGATTCATCAACAATCGGATAAATATCACTTTGAATTCGCTTTGCATTTCCTTCTAGTGTCGTAATATTGAAAATACTACGTATCGACGTCGTTGAATTAGACTCGATAGCATTATAAAAATCACGAAATACAGAAGCTTTGTCTGATTTATGAACTAATGCTAACAAAGCCTCCAGTTTATCAATTTTTTCTACATTCTCGGTTTCAATAATACTGGCGGCAGAATCAGAGCATACTAATTTATCCTGCTCCAAAAAGTAGCTCCAACTACTTAAGAGACCTTTGGCTATATTATCTTCTAGCCAAAAGGTATAAGCATTTAGTTCTTCAGAATAAGTGGATGTCGTCGGAGTATCAGATAGCGTGCTGCTAGGGGTAAGCTGAATTTCTTTTTCTAAAAACCCGGAAACTAAACGGATTAAATTTAATTCGAGCTTATGTCTAGAAAGTTGGCGAGGGAAGAACGCCGATAATACACCAATAGGTTGACCAGATACATCATTTAAACGGATACCTAAATATGCTTGTGCTTGCCATTCTTGCAGTAATTTTTGGTCAGGGAATCGTGATGCTAAATCTTGCTCATATTCAGCATAGCCACGTTGATAAGCAGCGAAGCACGGCATAGATTTAAAATCAATCACAGCATTAGGTACGAATACTCCCTGCTGTAAACAAGACAGAATGGATAAATCCAAAGACTCAGGGCACACTGTCGCAACATAAAGAGTGTCAACACGCAGTAATGTGGCTAAATTAGTGAGAAACAAATCCAGATGGTTTGGCTCAAATAATAGTGTCGTATCAATGTTCATGTCACTAAGTGTGAGTGTATCAATCATACATCCTTGTCCAGAAATTCAGTTAGTTTAGCTACAGTAGATTGATATCCTTTCAATTATTACCACTGCTTATCTAAAACTATGGTAATACTTTAGCACTAAAAATATAGTAGTAAATATCACGTCAAGATAATACACAATTTACCACTATTTTAAAATCAAAACTAAACGATAACTGCTACAACTCAGCAGTTATCCATTGTATTAATTAATTCCTGAATGATTTAATAACGCATATGTACTTGGTTTACGCCCACGGAACTTTACAAATAAGGCCATAGGTGTATCACTGCCACCACGTTCAAGCACACAGTTCATAAAGTCACGACCCGCTTCGGCATTAAAAATGCCTTCTTCTTCAAAGCGTGAGAAGGCATCTGCGGATAATACCTCAGCCCATTTATAACTGTAATAACCCGCCGCGTAACCACCAGCAAAAATATGCGAAAAACCATTTTGGAAACGATTAAATTCAGGCGCCGGTAATACGGATACTTTTTCTCTTACCGAATTTAATACCGATTGAATATTTGAACCTTGCGCAGGGTTATATTCCATGTGCATCCGGAAGTCGAATAAACTAAACTCAATTTGACGTAACATGCCCATCGCAGAATTAAAATTCTTAGCGGCTAATAGTTTATCTAGCATAGCTTGTGGTAGAGGTTCATCCGTTTCGTGATGACCCGAGATAAACGCAAGCGCCTCTTCTTGCCAGCACCAGTTTTCCATAAACTGACTTGGTAGCTCTACCGCGTCCCAAGGCACACCATTAATACCTGATACTGCGGCAGGTATTACTTTTGTTAACATATGATGCAAACCATGACCGAACTCATGGAATAACGTCGTCACTTCATTATGGGTAAATAGCGCAGCCTTATCACCAATCGGTTTATTAAAATTACAGGTTAGGTAAGCAACCGGCTTTTGCAACTCACCATCAGCTTTAATACGGTGAGTTAAGCAATCGTTCATCCAAGCTCCACCGCGCTTATGCTCTCGTGCATAAAGGTCAAGATAGAAACTACCGCGTAATTCACCCTCTTCATCAAATATTTCGAAAAAACGCACATCGTCATGCCAAGATTCTGCACCAAGTTCTTCGATTATATTCAGGCCGAATAGGCGCTTAACCACTTCAAACATGCCTTTAATAACACGATCTTCAGGGAAATATGGACGTAACTCTTCATCAGAAATGGTGTATTTAGCTTGTTTTAACTTTTCAGCATAAAATGTAAGGTCCCACGCTTCTAACGTTTGAGCCATGAAATTATCTTTTGCGAAGGCTTGAATTTCAGCTAATTCAACTTCAGCTTGCGAAACTGATTTATCAGCAAGGTCAGTTAAAAATTCAATCACTTGCGCTGGCGTTTCAGCCATTTTAGTGGCTAATGATTTTTCGGAAAAATGAGCAAAACCAAGTAATTCAGCAAGCTCATGACGCAGCGCAATAATCTCGTCCATTATCGCCGAGTTATCCCACTTACCAGCGTTGGGACCGACATCCGAGGCTCGAGTACAGAATGCCTCGTACACTTCACGACGTAATTCTCTATTTTCAGAATACATCATCACAGGTAAGTAGCTTGGGAAGTCTAATGTAAATAGATAACCTGTTAATGATTTACTTTCTGCTGCTGCTTTGGCTGCCGCTTTCGCTGATTCAGGCAAGCCAATAAGTAATGCTTCGTCAGTGATCTCTTTTTGCCAACCTAAAGTGGCATCCATAACATTATTACTAAATGTTGACGTCAGTTGTGATAAACGTTTAGTGATCTCACCATAACGCTGTTTATCGTCATCCTGTAAATCAATACCTGATAATCTGAAATCACGTAATGCATTGGTGATCACTTTTTGCTGTGCTGTTGATAATGTTGCAAACTCACTACTGTTATGTAAACGCTGATACGCTAAAAACAAAGCTTGGTTCTGCCCAACTTTAGTTTGGTACTCTGACAATAAAGGTAAGCAAGCATCATGAGCTTCACGTAACTCAGCACTGCTCACCACTGCATTCAAGTGGCCAATAGGCGACCAAACACGTCCTAACCGATCATCACTTTCTTCTAGAGGTGCAACCAAGTTAGCCCAAGTGACAGCATCTTCATTTGCTAATACGTTAGCAATAACCGCTTCACAATCAGTAATAGCCTGCGTGACTGCCGGCACTATGTGTTCGGGTTTAATACTCGCGAACGGGGGTAAACCAGTCATAGTCAAAAGTGGGTTAGTCATAGAGTAATCCTATTTATAATGATATTAATTAGTTAATGCGGCTATAAAATGATAATTTCAAGTATAGTGAGTAAATATCGAAAAACGTTCAACGCGTCAAACTAGCATTGATAGGTAAAAGTAATGACTGTGAATGGCTTTACCTACTAATAATATCTCTCAATTCAGTTTAAACTGTGTAATTAACTTTATTACAAAACAAGGTGATGAACTTAGTCATATAATAAGTTCATCTTCTCAATTAAGGACTATAAGAATATGTCACAACATTTTGATTATATTGCCATTGGTGGTGGTAGCGGCGGTATTGCATCAGCGAACAGAGCTGCAATGCACGGTAAAAAAGTAGCTATCATTGAAGCAAATGCGCTAGGTGGTACTTGTGTTAATGTTGGTTGCGTACCGAAAAAAGTGATGTGGCACGGCGCACAAATCGCCGAAGCTATGCACCTTTATGCAAAAGACTATGGCTTTGATGTTGAAAATAAGGGCCTTGATTGGGGTAAATTAGTTGCGGCACGTGAAGCGTATATCGGCCGTATCCACACTTCTTATGACAATGTATTAGGTAATAATAAGGTTACTGTGATCAAAGGTTTTGCGACCTTCGTAGACAAGAACACCGTCAGCGTAAATGGTGAAACCTACACAGCCAATCATATTCTGATTGCAACTGGTGGTGCACCAACAATTCCTAATGTGCCAGGTGCTGAGCATGGTATTGATTCGAATGGTTTCTTTGAATTAACAGAGCAGCCAAAACGCGTTGCTGTTATCGGGGCTGGTTATATTGCTGTTGAACTAGCAGGTGTATTAAATGGTTTAGGCAGCGAAACACATTTATTTGTCCGTAAAGAATCTCCACTACGTAGCTTTGATCCAATCTTAATTGATACCTTGGTTGATGTAATGAATACCGAAGGTCCAAAATTACATACCAACTCAGTACCAAAAGAAGTAGTGAAAGAAGTAGATGGTTCTATCACTTTACACCTTGAAAATGGCGAATCACAAAATGTTGATACCCTAATCTGGGCTATCGGGCGTCATCCTTCTACAGACAAAATTAACCTTGCAGTAACGGGCGTTGAAACCAATGACCGTGGTTACATCAAAGTAGACGAATACCAAAACACCAATGTTGATGGTATCTACTGTGTAGGTGACATCATGGAAGGTGGTGTTGAACTAACACCAGTTGCAGTGAAAGCAGGCCGTCAATTATCTGAACGTCTATTCAACGGTAAAACAACAGCTAAAATGGATTACAACCTTATCCCTACAGTTGTATTTAGCCACCCACCAATTGGTACTATCGGTTTAACGGAACCTGAAGCAATTGCACAGTACGGTGAAGAAAACGTAAAAGTATACCAGTCTGGCTTTACTGCTATGTATACTGCAATAACTTCAAACCGTCAGCCTTGTAAAATGAAATTGGTTTGTGCCGGTAAAGAAGAAACCGTTGTAGGTTTACACGGTATTGGCTTTGCTGCTGATGAAATGATCCAAGGTTTTGGTGTCGCAATGAAGATGGGCGCAACCAAAGCGGATTTCGATAGCGTTGTTGCCATCCACCCGACGGGCTCAGAAGAGTTCGTTACTATGCGCTAGATCTAGCTCATATTCTGGTGTGCATATAATTGATATGCGCACCAACTTTCCCACTTTCATTTCAATAATATTCTCTATCTCGCTATAGAGATCACGAAACGACCCCTCCTTGTTAAATGCGCACATAAAATGCTTAACATTCACTTAACAAGTCGATATATTATTCATACGTTAGCATTAACGACTTAACCATACTTTGCAGGCTCACCACTTTCTCACCATATTGATAAGGATATTTTTATGGGCACATTATTGCAGCCAATCACCTACCTGATTAGCCGATTATCATTTCAGAAAAAGTTTGGTTTAGTGATCTTACTACTTGCCACACCGATTGTATTTTTCTCATTTAAAATCATCTCGCAAACACAAAAAGATATCGCTTTTGCGGAATCAGAGCTACAAGGCTATCACTTATTAAAAGCCCTACCTGAGGTTGCCAATAAGTTAATTGATTTTCGTCACCTGTTAAGCTTAGAAGTTGCAGAACTCGAACCTGGAGATGACAAGATACAACAAGCACAAGAGCTAGCAGAAAACACCTTCAATCAATATTACCGCACCTATACGGCGGCAACAGGATTACAATTATCGGCATTTGATAAGATCACGACCGATTGGCAACAACTCAAAGCAGACAGTGGCTTCCTATTACCAGAAGAGATTTTCTACGCTATCGATTTAATGTTAGAAAACTTGCGTATCGGTACCCGTGAGATCAACAGCGAAAGTAAATTATTATTTGATCCACAGCTAAGCAGCTATTACCTGATTAATTTAACTCAAAGTCAATTACCAAGACTCACCGACTTCTCTTATCAAGTGAGTGATAAAGCGGCTGAAACTGCAGCATTTGCCACTTTTACAGCCACCAGTTTTGATGACTTAAGTCGCCGCATTGACCAGCTAAGTATTATTTTTTCGGCAACAGACAATGATGTTCAAGCATTAGTGGCTATTAATCCAGATTATCACAACACGTTATCCCTACCACTTGAACAAATTAAAACGACCATGACAAAACTCGAAGACTTACTCGACCATCAGTTAATCAATACTAAATCTGCCGAGATCAAAGTTGACCCAAATACCCTGTACCGCCTAGGCGAAAAGTTACGTATCAATATAGATGATTTATATCAAGTTGCTTTTAGTTCCTTAGGTGATGAAATAACGCTTAGACTGAGTGAAAAAAACAAGGAGTTAAGTATTTTTTACGCAATACTGATTACCTTATTCGTAGTTTGCATGGTGATCTTATTAAGCATTTATATCTCTCTAACCGAAACGATACACAGTATCAGTCAAGTTGCACAGAATGTATCAAATGGCGACCTTTCGCAAAACGTGAAGATTGTCAGTAGTGACGAATTAGCCATTATTGCCCAACATTTCAATAGCACTATTGATGGCATGCGCACGTTAGTCAAGCAGCTCAATAGCAGTGCCGTTGATGTGCATAGCTCAGTACAAGATATTAAAGATAAAACCAATTCCGCAGAAACTACCATCACCGCGCAGCAAACGGAAACTCACCAAATAGCGGCAGCAATAAAACTAATGGCAGCCACATCAACGGAGATGGCTATTAATGCCAATGATGCAACCAACGCAACGCATGATGCTGAGCGTGCAGTGTTAGAAGGTAAACAAGTTGTAGATCAAACAATTATCGCCATTAATGCCATTGCTTCAGAGGTACAAACATCGAGTGATACGATTCAGAAATTGGAAAATCGTTGCGCCGATATTGGTGGTGTAGTGGAAGTGATCAAGAGTATTGCCGAACAAACCAATTTACTGGCATTAAATGCCGCGATTGAAGCCGCTAGAGCCGGTGAACAAGGCAGAGGTTTTGCCGTGGTAGCTGATGAAGTGAGAACACTCGCAAGCCGCACCCAACAATCAACCAATGAGATCCAAGCAATGATTGAGCGTGTTCAATCTGGCGCAAAAGAATCCGTAAAAGTAATGGCTGTAGGCAGAGAGCAAGCTAACATGGGCGTAATGCAAGCCAAGGAAGCCTCAAATACCTTTGAAGCGATTACATTATCAGTCGATAAGATCGTGTCACTCAATAACCAAATAGCCAGTGCGATTGAAGAACAAAGTCTCGCGGCAGAAGAAATTGAACGTAATGTCAGTAATGTATCAGCGGGTGCCGACTCAGCACGCTCTGTTGCCACAGGCGCAACCCAATCAGCGCATAACTTATTAACGGTTGCTGACAAGCTCACTGAAGTCGCCGAAGAGTACGCTTTTTAAAATCTCTATTTTAACATTTTGAATTAGTGGCTGAGCGTGCTTTATTGCTTTAAGCCACAATTTAACTATTTGAATATAAGTTATCCCGCATGAAACACTAGATCTGAATAAACTTGCCGATTACACTACTAATACGCCCTAACCCACCCTCCGAAATTGGTACAAATGAAAAATCAAAAAAAAGCCATGTTGCTCGGTTTAATAACAGTATTACTCTGGTCAACGGTAGCCTCCGCATTTAAAATCACCCTTAGCCATTTTGCACCAATTAAAATGGTGTTAATTGCCTCATTAACCAGTATTTTGCTACTTCTGGGTATTGCTTACCAACAAAAAAAATTGCATTTACTCAAACAATATTTTGTTAAGCAACCGCTATTCTATTTTACACTAGGGGTGATTAATCCGCTTCTCTATTATTTAGTGTTATTTAAAGCCTATGACTTACTGCCCGCATCACAAGCCCAGGCCCTAAATTATACTTGGGCAATCACACTGACATTATTATCAGTGCCTTTTTTAGGTCAAAAGATCCGAAAAAAAGACTGGGTAGCAATCTTATTCAGTTATACCGGCGCCTTAATCATTGCCACTAAGGGTGATCTATTAGGGCTTAATTTTGAAAGTCCACTTGGGGTTGTATTTGCATTGTTAAGTACATTGATTTGGGCAAGTTACTGGATTATTAATGCGAAAAATAACAATGATCCTATTATTAGTCTGTTACTTGGATTTTTATTAAGTTTACCCTTTACCCTTGTCGCAACCGCGCTACTCGCAGACTTTAATTTTAGTTCTATAGAAGGTATTTTAGGGGCAATTTATATCGGTTTATTTGAAATGGGGATTTCGTTTGTACTGTGGTTAATGGCTATTAAATTAGCCACCAATACAGCGCAAGTAAGTAATCTTATCTTTATTTCACCGTTTATCTCGCTGTTTTTATTAAGTGCCATTGTTGGGGAAAAAATTCACCCTTCGACCTTTATCGGCTTAGTAACAATTATCATCGGACTCGCCATCCAACAAATTAACTGGCGTAAAAAACATCGAACCGTAACAGCAAAATAATGATGACACTTGGTGGATGATAAATAAAATCAGCCACCAGCTGAGTTAAATTAAACCCTAATAATGACTTAATAGCGGTTTAATTACTGAAAGTATCACAATCCCCATTACCTCCTCTTGCATATCTGAAGCCTAACAGGTTAATGTTTCAATATTACCTCTTTCTATAACCAGAACATGAACCTATAAAACGCAGAGTAGTGCGTCAGGTAACATGACGAACCGGACAGCAAGATGCCTCAAGCAATAAAACAGAAATTAGCAGCAATACGCGCACATATGAATGCAGCAAACTTAGACGCATTTATCATTCCCCGCGCAGATGAATACCTTGGCGAATACGTACCAGCACATAATGAACGTCTATTATGGTGCAGTGACTTTACCGGCTCTGCAGGCACGGTAATAATCTTAAAAGATCGCGCCGCCATTTTTACCGATGGTCGTTATACGATCCAGGTTAAGCAGCAAGTGGATGGCGATTGCTTTGAGTTTTACCACCTTATCGAAACACCGCATGCTGCTTGGTTAAGTGAACAATTACCCGCTAATGCAAATGTCGGTTATGACGCCAAAGTACATAATTTAAATTGGCATAAAGCCAGTAAAAAAACCTTAGCAGATAAACAAATAAACTTAGTTGCAGTCGATGAGAATCCTATTGATTTAAGCTGGTCAGATAGACCGACACCAACAGAATATTTAGGCCTGTTACTCGATGAGAAATACACTGGCCAATCAAGTTTAGAAAAACGCCAACAGATTGGTGGCGATATTGCGAAGCAAGGTGCTGATGCCGTTATTATCAGCGCGTTAGATTCTATTGCTTGGTTATTGAATATCCGTGGTAAAGACATTCATTGCTTCTGCGTTATCTTAGGCAGTGCGGTATTACGTAAAGATGGTTCAATGACATTCTTCACCAATCCAGCGAAGATCCCTACAGGTTTTCACGAACACGTTGGCACAGGTGTTGAGATTGTTGATGAATTACAGGCGACTGCAACTTACCAAGCGCTTGGAGAACAGCAATTACATGTATTAGCAGATCCTGAAGCATCAAATGCATTCAGCCAACTAACCGCACAACAAGCTGGTGCGACTCTCATTGCTGGTAATGACCCTGTCGCACTACCTAAAGCGTGTAAAAATGCCATTGAACTTGCAGGAATGCGTGCTTCACATATTCGTGACGGCGCTTCAGAAGTGCGCTTCCTTCATTGGCTAGAAACAGAAGTTGCTGCGGACCGTTTGCATGATGAAGCATATCTGTCTGACAAACTCACTGCTTTCCGCGCAACCAATGAGCATTATGTCGAACTCAGTTTTGACACTATTTCGGCTGCAGGTGCTAATGCCGCAATGTGCCACTACAATCATAACAATGGTGTTCCAGCGCAATTACCAATGGACAGCATTTACTTAGTTGACTCAGGTGCACAATATCTTGATGGCACAACCGATATTACTCGTACCGTTGCGATTGGTACACCAAGTGCTGAACACAAAAAAATGTTCACGCTCGTATTAAAAGGTCATATCGCACTGGCTAAAATGAAGTTCCCAGCAGGCACTAACGGTGGTCAATTAGATTCACTTGCGCGTCAGTTTTTATGGCAACAAGGTTATGATTATGACCACGGTACAGGGCATGGTGTAGGTTGTTTCTTAAATGTACACGAAGGTCCACATCGTATTGGTAAAAACGCTAACGGCGTAGCATTAGAACCAGGTATGGTGGTATCCAATGAGCCGGGTTACTACAAACAAGATGAATACGGTATCCGTTGTGAGAATCTAATTTATGTCGTTGCTAAAGATAACGGCCATGATGGCAAGACATTCTACGAATTCGAAACATTAACACTGGTTCCTTTTGATTTGCACCTGATAGATCAACAACTGCTCTCACAAGACGAAGTAAACTGGATCAATGCTTATCATGCCCAAGTACATGACGCATTATCACCATTGTTAACCGGTTCCGATTTACAGTGGCTATCTCAGGCTACACACGCTATTTAATTAATTATTATGTAACCAATCTAAACGATTAGATTGGTTATGCATTAAAAGGAGTTGGCATGACCCAACCACAGAACGCTATTTTTAACGAACGAAGCCAAAGCTATCATCATTTAGAATACAAATTGAAAGACAATGTTTACTTAGCCAATATCCAAAGTGCACTGCAAACAGCATTATGTAAACAAACAAATGACATTAACATCGTGATTGCCTTTGGTCGTAGTGCCACGAATACACTATTACCTGATTTACAACTAACTGCATTTGACGATTTTACCGAGATAGCGAGTCCGCACGGCAAGAAAGCCATCGCGAACCAAGGTGATATAATGTTTTGGATCCACAGCGACAACGCTAGCCATACCTTAGAGCAAGCATTTCATATCCAATCGGCGCTAAGTAAAATTGCCGATACCCAACTGGATATTTCCGGTTTCCAATACCATAAAAATCGTGATCTCATTGGTTTTGTTGACGGCACTGCTAATCCAAAAGAAGACGCGCGCCAACTAGCTTCGTTGATCCCAACAGGACAACCAGGAGCAGGCGGTAGCTTTGTGTTATCACAAAAATGGGTTCACGATTTAAGTAGTTTCAATGCGATGCCAGTACCGGAGCAAGAAGCGGTTGTAGGTCGTACTAAAGAAGACGATATCGAGTTATCTGGCGATGCTATGCCAGCCAATTCGCACGTTAGCCGCACTGATGTATCAGGTATGAAAATATATCGTCGTAGTTCACCTTATGGTAACGCATCCGAACACGGACTATACTTTTTAGCATTCGCATGTGAACAATTACGCTTTACGACTCAGCTACAACGTATGTATGGAATACCTGACGGAGTCACAGACAGATTAATTGATTATTCAGATGCTGTAACAGGATCATATTGGTTTGCCCCTTCTCAAACAGAGCTAGATAGATTAATGAATTAATTTGCATTCAACCGGGAGCGATGATTATGTCGAACGTTATTTTATATATAGCAACTAGCCTTGATGGTTACATAGCCAAAATGGACCATGACATCTCATGGCTCTCACATGTAGAAGTAAAAGGTGAAGATTACGGCTATCAACAATTTTTCGATGGTGTCAGTGCCGTGATCATGGGGAACAGTTCTTTTCAGGTGATTAAAGATTTTGCCGATTGGCCTTATGCTGATAAGCAATGCTTTGTCGCCTCTCACTCACCCGATATTACCCCGAATGATAGTGTCACCTTTATTACCGATCCGGCAGCAACGATCAAACAATTAAAAGTCAGTGCTGAAGGTAATATTTGGTTACTTGGTGGTGCTAACTTGGCCGATTCTTTATTACGGCTAGATTTAGTTGATGAATTAATTTTATCTACCATACCTATTTTACTCGGTAATGGTATACGTTTATTTAATGCGCCTCTGCCAGAACTGGGAGTGACGCTATTATCCTCTCAATCCTATCCGTCAGGACTGATACAAACACATTATAGAATAATAAAAAAACAAAAATAAATGATACGAATCCGCATTAATACGGGCGCTGTAGCTAATATATATTAGCTACAGCGCCTTAGCACGGACCAGCCATCGTCTACCTTTTAAATATATTCAAAACAAGTACTAACTTGCGTTTTACTCTATTCGCGGTTTATCTATATTAAAAATTAAAGTAATATTATGCTATTCATCGTTTTATGATAAAGCGAATACCCTTTTTCGAATCTAATACTAAGTATAAGAGTCTTTCTCCATGTCTAAATGGTTAACAGCTGGTATGAGTATTATCTCTATCGCCGCAGTCGGTTATTTCAACGTTTTCTATCAGCCGCAACAGGATCTCAATCGCATTCAATTACCACTACAACAAGACTGTCGTGTTAATCAGCAAGAATGTCAGGTGCAGTTAACACCAGAACAAACTATTTCGCTGTCTATTACGCCATTCAATGCAAAACCAATGACACCATTATCCGTTAATTTAAACGGGTCTAACATTGATAATGCCAGTATTACCATTAATGGTGTGAACATGATTATGCCGGGATTCCCTACATCGCTAAAAGCCATAAAGAAAGATAAATACCAAGCAGAAACAGCACTTGCGATCTGTATATTAGGTGAAATGTTATGGCAAGCAGACTTAACCATCACGGTAGCTGGTCAGCCTTATTTAATCCCTTTTCAATTTACCACCACAACTCATTAATTCAGGATGAACAAATGCAAAAATCAATAATAACCACACTTATCGCGACTGCTATTTTTTCAGCTGCGCCGACGTTTGCGGCAGAAAAAACTAACATGATGATCATGGATGCATGGGTGCGTGCAGCGCCACCATCAGCAAAAGTACAAGCCGCTTTTTTCACGGTTATGAATCACAGTAATAAACCGATCGTGATCACAGATGTTGAAGCGCAAGGTTTTGGCCGTAGCGAACTGCATTTATCAGGTAAAAAAGATGGCATGATGACAATGCAAAAACAGCAGCAAGTAACTATTCCTGCAAATACTGTTTTTCAATTCAAACCGGGTAGCTATCATGTGATGTTATTAGAACCAAGTAAGATCGCGGAACCGGGTGAATTGGTCAATGTATCGTTTACTTTATTAAACGGTGAAAAAATTAACGCAAAAATGCCTGTAAAACGTGATAACAGTAAGAAAAAAATGGATCACAGTAAAGTGGACCATAACAAAATGGACCACTCGAACATGAAACATAATTAGTTTCGACAAGGGATCAACGAATGAAAAAATCTAAGGCTATAATCGCTGCGGGTATTATCGGCCTTAGTGCGCTCGGCGCTATTGTTGCCAATAATATGGAGCAATCAAGTTTACCGACATTCACGACAGCATACGCACAACCTAAGAAAATCACCTTGCCAGATTTCGTACTCGGTGATAATCAAGAATACACCAAGGCCCTATTTAAAGGTAAATGGTCATTGGTTTTCTTTGGTTATGCCAGCTGCCCAGACGTTTGCCCGACAGAGCTGTACAACCTCAACCATGTAGCTAGTATCATGACTGATGCTGGTAAAACCATGCCACAAGTAGTCTTTATCTCAGTTGATCCACAGCGAGATAGTAATGAAATGCTGACAACTTATGCGCATTTTTATAACGATAACTTTATGGGGATAACAGGCGCGACAAGTGAAATTGATAAACTAGTTGCTGGTTTTGGCGTTATTTATCAAAAAACGTTTTTAGCGAATAATGGTCAATATGTCTCAGTGCCTTACAGCAGCCCAATACCAGAAGATCAGCGTGAGAGTTATTTAATTAACCACTCTTCTCGACTGTATTTAGTTAATCCAGAAGGACAATATGTAGCGGCATTTGCACCGCCCCATAGCGCAAAGAAAATAGCTGAAGACCTGCTTAAATTATAATACTGTAATGCTCGTTATTAAGAACCTATGCCTTATAGAAATTAAGAGATAGGTAATTGCGTCGTATTTTTTAGCCCTTCCATCGCAAAGGAAGAGGTAACATCAGTTAATCCATCGACGCAATTAACTAATCGTTTATAAAACACATCAAATGCAGCCATATCTTTCACTAATACTTTCATCATGTAATCGTATTCGCCTGCCATACGGTAAAACTCAATAACCTCAGCAAATCCATCGATACTAACAACAAACTTCTTAAACCAACTATCACTGTGATTTTGGGTTTTGATATTAACAAACGCGGTGAGTGCGAGGCCGAGCTTCTGCTCATTTAATAATGCCACACGACGTAAAATATAACCGCTATCCTCTAACCGTTTTAGCCGCTTCCAACAAGGCGAAACCGTTAAGCTTACCTTATCCGCGAGTTCAGCCACTGACAAAGATGCATCGCGCTGCAGGATGTCTAAAATCAATTTATCCTTCGAATCTAACATAATGGAGTAAATCCTTTCTTTAATAATCCAATTACAAACATTCTAGTCTCAACTATAGCCCTTGGTAAATAGCTTGGTAAATAAATATGATACCGATGAATAAATAATATGACACGGCGATAAGTACCTAGCTCGCACTCTAGCCGCCATTGATTTGATATTTAACCATGTTACGTTATTGTATGCCGAGGGGTGATAATAATGTTAACGACACGGAAATTTTTAATTGGCTTTTATCTCATCAGCTTGATAATTTTATCAGGCTGGGTTTGGCGATCTGGTTACGCTAAATTGGCCAGCCAAAGTAATCAACAATTAGATATTTTTGCTGCTCACTTACAAAGCCAATTACAGCGTTTTGATGCTATCCCCAAATTACTGAGGGATCAAAAATTAGTGGTGGCTAGCTTACAAGATACCAATAATGTGCAGCTGAAAGAAAAAACCAGTCGTTATTTAAAATATGTTAACAATACTATTGGTGCGTCAGATACTTATCTTATCGATCTAAATGGTACCACTATCGCTGCAAATAACTGGCGTGATAAACAAACCTTCATTGGTAAAAACTTTGCTTTTCGTCCTTACTTTCAGCAAGCTGCTAACGGACAACAAGGCCGTTACTTTGCCTTAGGTACAACATCTGGTCAAAGAGGATATTATTTTTCATCTCCGGTTATCAACAAAAATAAAATTATTGGTGTTATCGTAGTTAAAATGGACCTATCAAAAATAGAAAAAGAGTGGACCAGAAAACAAGCTCACTTCATGGTAACGGATGATGACAATATTATTTTTATCTCTAATACCCAATCATGGTTGCTGCATAGCTTAACGCCCCTGAGTACCGAAAAATTACAACAAATAAAGCATAGTCGCCGTTATGGTGAAAAAACAATAGCGGCACTAAATTTTTCCGGTCAACTAGCGGATAACCAAGCATTGTTGCAGTTAACAACGAATAAACCGTTTACCACTAATTACCTTTCTCTTAGTAAATATATGCCAGCAGCAGGCTGGACGGTCCGTGTACTCGCGCCACTAACCGCTATTTTCATCGATATCTCCATTGGTATCGTACTACTATCATTGGTTTTTTGGTTGCTCAATCTGCGTTTAAAGTTATCTATGCATAAACGTCAACGCGCCAAAGACAAAGAACTACTGCGCATCAAAACCAAACTCAAACTTAAGCAAGAAGTTAAACGGCGAACCGCAGATCTAAATAACGAAATAGTTGAACGCCAAAAAATGGAGCAAACTCTGCGAGACACTCAAAAAGAACTTATCCAAACGGCCAAGTTAGCGGTACTAGGTCAGCTATCTGCCAGTATTAGCCATGAGTTAAATAACCCACTTGCAGCTATCCGTAGTTATGCCGATAATGCGTTGGTTTTTTTACAGCGCGAACAACATCAAGCAACCCAAAGTAATATCCAACGTATTATTCATTTAACTGAGCGTATGGCTAAAATCAGTTCACAACTCAAATTTTTTGCCCGTAAATCCACTGGTGAATTACACCGAGTCCCGCTGCTTAGCGTTATTAACATGGCGGTAGAGTTAGTCAAACCACAATTAAAAAGTAATCAGGTGAGTATTACTGTGAATACTGCCAACATTGATGTACAGGTGAATGTAGACCAAGTGCAATTAGAACAAGTACTGGTTAATTTATTATCGAATGCCATGCAAGCTGTCGAAGAATCCAGTGAAAAACATATTCATATCACTTTGTGCCGTAATAAAGAAGACGTAATTGTACAAGTTGATGATTCTGGCATGGGGATAAATACAGCCAATTTACCGCAACTATTTGATCCTTTTTTCACAACTAAGGAAACAGGCTTGGGACTGGGATTATCCATTTCCCATAAAATAATGCGTAATATGCAGGGTAACATTGAAGCAGAAAATCGCCCTAATGCAGGTGCCCGATTTAGCCTTAATTTACCCGTAGCAACAACGATAGAACAAGCATAGGATAAATAATGAGTCAGGTTTTTTTTATTGATGATGAAGAAGATTTACGAATCGCCAATCAGCAGACCTTAGAGCTTGCTGGTATTAATGTGACATGTTTTTCCGATGCTGAATCCGCACTAGCTCAATTAGCCGTCAAAACACCTTTAGTCGTGATCACGGATATTCGCTTACCCGGTTTATCTGGGCATCAATTACTGCTACAGCTCAGGCAGCAAGATCCTAGCTTACCTGTTATTTTGATCACTGGTCACGGTGACATCTCGCTTGCGGTACAAGCCATGCACGATGGGGCTTATGATTTTATTGAAAAACCCTTTGCGTCAGTACGACTTACTGAATCAGTAAAACGTGCCATGGAAAAACGGATATTAACCGAAGAAAACAGAACCTTAAAAAAAGCCTTACAAGCAAAAGAAACGCTTGGCCCTCGAATCATAGGCACCACTACAGCGATTGTTGAATTACGTGAAATGATTAGCCACATTGCCGATACCCCAGCCGATATTTTACTATTTGGTGAAACAGGTACAGGTAAAGAGTTAGTTGCACGTTCGCTGCATGAGCAAAGTAGTCGTCGTACACATAATTTCGTCGCTATAAACTGCGGCGCAGTACCCGAAAACCTCATCGAAAGTGAATTATTTGGGCATGAAAAAGGCGCGTTTTCTGGCGCATCAGAGCGACGTATAGGTAAGTTTGAATATGCCCAAGGTGGCACCTTATTCCTCGATGAAATCGAGTCAATGCCCATGCCGGCACAAATAAAATTATTACGAATTTTACAAGAGCGTACTCTCGAACGTATTGGTTCAAATAAAGAGATCCCGCTGGATATTCGTATTATTGCTGCGACCAAAGTAGACCTTACACAAGCCGCCAACGCCGGTACATTTCGCCAAGACCTGTATTATCGCCTTAATATAGTAACCTTAAACTTACCGCCCCTGCGCCAACGCTTCGATGATATTCAAAGCCTTTTCCATCATTTTTTATTGGTCTCTGCCGCCCGATATAGTAAAGCGGCACCAGCATTACCGCTTCAGGATGTTCAAACTCTGCTTGCTCATGACTGGCCTGGTAATGTGCGAGAGTTAAGGAACGCTGCAGAGCGTTATATATTGCTGGGAAAACTAACAGGACTAAGTTCAGTCAACGAAGCACAACCCACACTGACTCAAAATTTATCTGAGCAAGTAGAAACTTTCGAAAAGATCCTTATTGAACAAGCGCTGACAAGCTGTAATGGCAGTATTAAAGACACCATGCATCTACTCAATTTAGCGCGTAAAACCTTATATGACAAAATGCAGAAGCATCAAATTGATAAACATGACTTCAAAGATCTACCTATTAAATAACAATCAGTTAAGTAAATATCATAATTAAAATAGCCAGCATTTGCTGGCCATTTTATAATTACCTTAGAACGGATATTATGTCAGTGTATATACCATCTCAGCGCTTACTTATCTAAGCGGTAGCATGAACTTAACCCTTTAGTGAATAATCAGTTCAGGTCCCATCATCAAGGTTGGTAACCACGTTGATACCCAAGGCACATACGTGACGATAATTAAGAATACCAACATCAATGCTACCCACGGCATAACCGCTTTCACCACTTGCAACATCGACATATTTGCAACGCCAGAGGTGACAAACAAGTTCAATCCTACGGGGGGAGTGATCATACCAATTTCCATATTAACCACCATAATAATACCAAGATGAATAGGGTCAATCCCGAGTTCCAAAGCAATCGGAAATACCAAAGGTGCAACAATAATTAACAAACCCGATGGCTCCATAAACTGACCACCAATCAAAAGTAATACGTTTACCACAATCAAAAATGCAATGGGTCCAAGGCCTGCACTTAACATCACTTCCGTAATCATTTGTGGAATACGCTCTTCTGTTAACACATGTTTTAAAATTAATGCGTTAGCCACAATGAACAATAACATGATCGTCATTTTACCAGCATCAAATAAACTTTTTTTAGTATCCGCATGGCACAAAACTTGGAATGATTTAATAATCGCCGATTTATGGTTTTTCTTGTCTGCAAAAGGTCCCATATCTTTATACACAAAATTGGCAATGAAGAACGCATACACAGCAGCAACCGCAGCCGCTTCTGTCGGCGTAAAAATACCACCATAAATACCGCCGAGAATAATGACAATTAACATCAATCCCCATGATGCATCCTTCGCAGAACGAAAGATCTCACTCCAACCAACAAACGGTTGAGCAGGTAGTTTTTTAACTTTGGCTGTAATAAAAATAGCGATAATAAGCATTAGTCCCGCTAACATTCCCGGTACAACCCCAGCGAGAAACATGCGACCAACGGACACATCCGTTGCTGCAGCATACACAACCATTACGATAGAAGGCGGGATCAATATCCCAAGCGTACCAGCATTACAAATAACCCCAGCAGCGAATTCTTTGCTATAGCCATTTTTCACCATACCTGCGATAACTAAACTACCGATAGCGACAACGGTTGCAGGAGATGAGCCAGATAGCGCGGCAAACATCATACACGCAACCACCGAAGCAATCGCTAAACCGCCTGGGAACCAACCCACGATAGCAATTGCAAAACGAATTATTCGTTGGGCAACACCACCCGTCGACATAAAGGTTGATGCCAAGATAAAAAATGGAATCGCCAATAACGTGTAATGCCCAGCAAATGCATTAAATAACGTTTGTGCAACGGATGCTAAACTCGCATCTGAATTAACAAGTAAGAATAGGATACTCGATAAACCAAGTGACACAGCAATCGGTACGCCGAACATCATGAAACCGATGATCATCAATAACAATATAACTAAAACCATAACTTAATCCTTGTTATCTTCTTCTAATACCGCCAACGCGTCTTCAGCTTCGTGACTTGCGATCACGCGGTCTATTTTATTAGTAAGTACTTGCCAAAGCAGTTGTGAAAACCTAAATGTCAGCAATGCAGTTCCCAACGGTAGGGAAAAATAAGGAATAAAACGAGGTAATTTTTCATACTGTTCACCTTCATTAAGCCAATCAGCAAGAAACTGTAAGAACTCCGGCATCGGAATGTCATCTGTTTCATACCAAGCTTGATCAGTAATAAACGGATACCAATAATTCCACGAGCCGATCAATAACAACACAGAGAAAAGTAAGCACAAACTTACCGCCATAACAGCATAAAGTTTACGTAGTTTAACTGGTGCCATGTTAATTAGAATATCAACACCGATATGAGAATGTTTTTTTACGCCGTACGATGCACCCACTAACACTAGCCAAGCAAATAAAAATACGGTTAATTCTAACGCCCATAAAATATTGCCATTAAACAAATACCGAAACACAACATTGGCAAACGTAAGCAAGGTCATCACACCAAGTGACATGGCTATATTTAATTCTTCGAGGCTATCGGATAAACGCCCTAAGCGTTCCCATAATCCATTATTCATACTGGTTCCCTTATTAGCTTAACGCGGCATAAGTCACTTATGCCGCACGATATTATGATTTATTCGACGCTAATGCTTTCTGAATTAAGTCACTGCCAATATCTTTCTCGAACTTAGACCAAACAGGTTGTAGCTTAGCCACCCAAGCTTCGCGTTGTTCTGGTGTTAATGTACGAACAACACCACCAGCCGCTATAATATTATTTTTATTTTCATTGTTAATACGTGTTGATTCGGCATTACGCGTTGCAGACACTTCAACGATAATTTGACGCAGTTGCACTTTCACATCGTTCGGTAATTTAGCCCACCAACGATTTGATGTGACAAGTAGGTAATCAAGAATACCGTGGTTAGTTTCAGTTACACCGTCTTGAACTTCGAAGAATTTTTTACCATAAGTATTCGACCAAGTATTCTCCTGACCATCAATAACTTTGGTTTGTAGGCCGCCGTAAACTTCTTTAAACGACATTTTTTGTGGGTTAGCGCCCAGTTGCTCAAACTGTGCAACAAGTACATCAGACGCTTGCACGCGGAATTTCAAACCTTGTGCATCTTCAGGGTAAATAAGCGGACGGTTAGCAGACATTTGCTTCATGCCGTTATGCCAAAATGCCAAGCCCTGTAAACCACGGCGACGCATTGAGTTTTTCAACTTTTCACCGGATTCAGAGTTCTGGAAACGATCGACGGCAGTAATGTCATCAAAGAGAAAAGGAAGATCAAAAATACGGAATTTTTTGGTGATTTTTTCAAACTTAGACAGAGATGGTGCGGCTAATTGCACATCACCATTTAACAAGGCTTCAAGTACTTTATTATCATCATAAAGTGTTGAGTTAGGGAAAACTTGCATACAAGCTTTACCGTTCATCTCTTTATTTACTCGCTCTTCCAGTAATGAAGCGGCAATGCCCTTAGGATGCTTGCTAGTATTCGTCACATGACTAAATTTAATCACGATTTCACCAGGGTCACAGGCACCTGAAGAGGCTTGAGCCGTAAACGAGCTCATGCTAGCCAGTACTATCGATATTGCCGTTGCGTATTTAAACATAATAATCTCCATATAATTATAACGTTGTCAATCAAGATGAAATCAACTTAATTAACAGTACGATAACCATATAGCAACCATTGAGCCACAATTGCATGTAATGATAAAAAACAATAATAACAAAAGCTTAGATTATAATGTTTCTTAGTACACTTTTATAATGGGTGGAGAGTCACCCATGATAAAAGTGGGATTGGGGTGAATACCACCAATCGAGTGATAAGATAAAGAATACCTCGGAGCTTAATAACCCCATCCAGAAATTTATTCTAATAAAAACAATATTGCACTATAAATACAGCGACCAATCACAATGAAAAACAAATAAATACTCCAAATAATAACTTTTGGAGTATTTATTGGCTTTAAAATACTATTTATAAAGAAAATAGGAAAACATCTTTCTCAGTAAAAAGCATAAAATTATCGTATTAAATATTCCAGCACTAATATAGAGATAGCCTTATGAATACAAAACTCGTCGCCACATTATTATTTGCATCTGTATGTTTGATCTGGGGTACAACCTGGATGGCTATGGAAATTGCAGTTCATTCAATTCCACCGATCACTGCAACTGGATTACGCTTTGCACTAGCTGCACCGCTATTAATTTTAGCTGCTCGCAAACTCAATATCCCGCTGATGTTCCCAAAAGGTAAAAATCTTGAATTTGCGTTAATCAGCGTGTTTTATTTTGCAGCGCCATTTACCTTAATGATTTTTGGTGAGCAATATATTTCGTCAGGCTTGGCGTCTATTATTTTTGCCACTATGCCGGTTGTTGTATTGGCGTTCGCCGTATTAGTACACCGCCAAAAAGTACACATCCACCAAGTAGCAGGCCTTGCAATTGCTTTGTTCAGTTTAATTACAATTATTAGTAATGAGATGGGCGTGAGTGCAAATGGTAGCCTAATAGGTGTTGGCGCATTAGTGTTAGCCGTATTAATGCACGCGACAATTTATACCAGTGTACAAACGCGTTGTCAGGGTATTCACGTACTGACTTATAATGCACTACCATGTCTTGTTGCTGCAGTATTATTATTGACTGTTGGTGCATTCACAGAGCAACCCGACTTTAGCACATTCACATTAACATCTTGGTTATCTGTTATTTACCTTGGTGTTATTGCTGGTATTGGCGGCATCATGGCTTACTTCCAGTTAAATAAAGTGGCAAGTCCGTTTCAAGCATCAATCTGTTTCCTTGTGTTCCCCGTTATCGCGCTTGGTTTGGACAGTACAATCAACGGCAAAACAATTAGCCACGAATCATTACTCATGATGGTAATGCTAACTGCAGGTGTTTTACTGTGTAAATTACCGATTGAATTAATCAGTAAACGTTTCACAAGAACTGCCTCTAAAGTAGAGAGATCGTCATAATTCATAACAGGTTTTATAATATAGGCTGCGTTCGCGTTATGCGATAGCAGCCTGTCTGCATTATTTTAGTGCCGTTAACGACCTATCCCAATCTTTCCAAACCACTTCTAAGCCCATCGTTTTGACTAACTCTGCCATTTCCGTCGGTGAACGATCATCATCTATTTCAAACTGTTCTAAGGCTTTCTCTGTATCGTCAGAATAACCACCGGGTTGGGTTTTCGAACCCGCACTAATACTGGTGATCCCTAATGGAATAACATTGTCACGAAAATACTCGGACTCTCGCGTCGATAACGATAATTCCACATCCGGATTAAACAATCTATAAGCACAAATCAACTGTACTAATTGGCGATCATTCATAATCGACTTCGGCTGAAATGCACCTTCACAGGGTCTTAAACGTGGGAAAGAAATTGAATACTTGGTTTGCCAATAACATTTTTGCAAATAATCTAAATGCGCAGCAACATGAAAACAGTCGGTACGCCATTCATCTAAGCCAATTAATGCACCTAGCCCCATTTTATGAATACCAGCTTTGCCTAACCTGTCTGGGGTTTCAATTCGATATTTAAAATCAGACTTCTTACCTTTGATATGGTGCTCGGCATACGTCCGGGGATGATAGGTTTCTTGATACACTAATACTGAATCTAACCCCAATTCTTTTAGTTCTTCATAATCGGCTTGTTCTAGCGGCTGCACTTCCAAGGATAAATGCGAGAACTGCGATTTCAATTCATTAAATACCTGACGGAAATACGGCATCCCCACTTTACGCTCCGATTCACCTGCCACTAATAACAAATGATCAAAACCCATTTTTTTAATCGCTCGCGCTTCACTGTTTAACTGCTTCATATCCAGCGTGGTACGACGAATTTTGTTATGCATCGAGAAACCACAATAGGTACAAATATTAGAGCACATATTAGAAAGGTATAACGGCACATAGAATTGGATAGTATTACCAAAACGTTGTCGTGTTAACTGTACACTACGCTGTGCCATCTGCTCTAAATAAGGTTCTGCCGCAGGTGAAATTAAGGCTTGAAAGTCATCCAAATCGAGTCGCTCTTTCGTTAATGCACGCTCAACATCCGCCGCCGTTTTGGCATAAATCGATAAGCGAATATCATCCCAATCTAATTTTTGTAACTGCTCGTAAAAACTCATGTTTATACCTTAAGTTGGCGTTATTACAGATCTAAAAATGCGGTTAATGGACTGGAAGCAACTGCAGTTTGTGCTTGGCTACCTAACCCAGCTAAATAAGCTTGGCGACCTGCTTGCACGGCTAACGCAAATGCTTGACTCATTGCCACAGGATCTTTAGCCACCGCAATAGCGGTATTAACAAGTACTGCATCCGCGCCCATCTCCATGGCTAACGCCGCATGTGATGGCGCACCAATACCAGCATCAACAATTACAGGCACTGTCGATTGATCAATAATAATCTCTAAGAACTCCGCAGTACGAATACCTTTGTTTGAACCAATAGGTGCACCTAACGGCATAACTGCAGTAGTACCCACGGCTTCCAAACGTTTACACAATACCGGATCGGCATGAATGTATGGCAACACATGAAAACCATCACGCGCTAATTGTTCAGTGGCCTTTAAGGTTTCAATTGGATCAGGTAGTAAGTATTTAGGGTCAGGATGAATTTCTAATTTAATCCAATTGGTTTGCAATGCTTCACGTGCTAATTGCGCAGCATATACCGCTTCTTTGGCATCACGCGCACCAGACGTATTGGGTAATAAGTTCATGCCAGCTGCAATCAAAGGCTTAAGAATATCGTCATCTTGATTAGCTAAATCAATGCGTTTTAATGCCATAGTCACTAACTGGGATTGAGATGCAATCAAGGCAGCAGCCATTATTTTTTGATCGCTAAATTTCCCCGTACCGGTAAATAACCGTGATGAAAAGGTTTTATCGGCAATGACAAGCTCATCACTGGGTAATATAAATGTTGGTTGTAGCGTTGTTACTGACATTTAGCCTCCTGCAATGGCTTGAAATAAAGTCACTTGATCATTTTCTGAAAGTTGAAAATCATCCCAATTATGACGCGTAATAACAGCTTGGTTAACCGCCACTGCGATGCCTTTTTCAGGCTGTTCCAATGTGACCAGTAATGACGTTATCGTCGTCACGGCTAGGTTCTTTATTTCATCGTTAATGATTAATTTCATCTTCTCTTCCTTTCCCTCACATCCAAATATTCAGCCATGAGGTTATTTAATTAACTGCTTAGTTTTACTATTTATATTCAGCACTTATATTTCGTATTGGTATTAGCGACCTGCACACACAGAACAGTCAGGATTTCTAGTGACAGAGAGATACTGCCATTGCAAGGTTTTACCATCAAAACGCATTAACCTATTTAGTGACGACACCTGCATGCCAGTTAAATATTTAATCGCTTCCAATGCTTGCAAAGAACCAATAACACCAACCAAGGGGCCAAGTACTCCCGAGGTACTGCAACTATTCGTTTCTGCAGTTTCTTCAAAAGGATATAAGCAGTGATAACACGCCGAATCAGTTTGCTGTGCGTTAAACGAGATCAGCTGCCCTTCCATACGAATACCAGCGCCCACTATTAACGGTAGTTTTTGGGTTACACAGATCTTATTTATTGCTTGCCTAGTCAGCATGTTATCGCTGCAATCAATGACCAAATCAATTTGGGAAAGCATATCTGCCATTTGATTATTCGCACTATCGAGGGTTACTCGTTGTGCGATTGCCGTGACACTTATATGTGGATTAAGCTGTCCTAACGAGGTTTTTGCCGCGCTAACCTTAGTCTGCTTTAACTGCTGTTGAGTGAAAATAACCTGCCGTTGTAGATTACTTAGCTCAACATAATCATCATCCGCTAAATATAAATGACCAACACCCGCAGAAGCTAAATACAGAGCAACAGGTGCACCAAGGCCACCTACACCGACAATCAATACGTTGGCATTACGCAGTGCTAATTGTCCCTGCTCACCGATATCACTAAGCAGTAAGTGCGCGCTATAACGCATATATTCCTGATCACTTAATCCGGTCATATTAAGGACTCACACAGGTTAAGGATGATTGCGGTTCAGCGATCGCCAGTAAGTCGGCAATGGCTTGTTTATAATCGTCAGCACGAGTTATCGCCGTGACGACAGCGACACTACCCACACCTGTCGCAGCCACTTGTGGCGCTCTAGCTATGCTAATACCGCCGATAGCGACCAAGGGATAATCTTGCATTAAATCAGCATAACGCTGTAAACGCTTTAATCCTTGTGGCTTTGAAGGCATGTCTTTAGTGACTGTCGGATAGATATGGCCAAGGGCGATATAACTCGGTTTTATTTGATGTGCACGTAATATTTCATAATAACCATGTGTGCTTAAACCCAGTTTTAAACCCGCTTTTTTTATCGCAACAAAATCTGCAGTAAGCATATCTTCTTGACCTAAATGTACACCATAAGCACCATGCTCAATCGCTAATTGCCAATAATCATTGATAAATAAACGCGCTTTGTATTGCCGGCCTAATGCCACAGCAGCTTTAATATCATCAACAACTTCGGAAGGGGCTTTATCTTTAATACGTAATTGCAGGGTTTTAACCCCTTGTTGTAACACTTTATCTAACCATTCGATCGTATCCACAACCGGATATAGCCCAAGGCGATTGGTATCACAAGGTGCAAAATCATAAGCTAATTGCATTTGCAGAACTAAGCCAAGCTGATCGCCTAATTCCGTATTCGGTAAGACGACCTGTGGGAAGTCACTGCGATCTGTAGGCCAACCATCAGAAGTTTGGTTCAAGTAGGCTCTGGCTACCACTAATGCATCATCTACCGGATAATCTTGGGCTATCACAGTTGCCAACGCTGAAGAAAAAACGCCACTGTTTTCATCTTTACTTGATGGCGTTAATGTCACGTTTGGTGACGATAATAAGATTTCACGTTGTCCATCAATATAAACATCGAGGACGATAGATTGCTGCTTATTATTAACAGCAATCGCTTTCGCACAAACACTTTTTACACCGAGGTTCAGTAGTGAGTTGATCGCTTGTTTCGTCGCAGCAAATAACATGGCAACATCTGTTCCGCCTTGCTCTTGCGGTAAGATCAATACATCCACGATTGGTAATAAGCGTATTTTAATCACATTTATTAGCACGTTTCCTGCTGATTCAATCTTTGCCATATCAGATAATGAAATTGATAACGGCTCATAGATAACAGTGAGTTCTGGATGTTTTTGCTTATAGCCCTGTAAAAAATCAGCTAAGATCTCTACATGTGAGGTTGAAGCTATCACACCTACTTTAATGGCAGACGCTACCGGTGCGGCAGTCAATATCGCTAACTCAGCAGAAAAATCCGCATCAGATAATAGTGTCGTCGTTACATGATAACCACGTCCACCCAACGCATTAATCGCATTAATATCAGTTTTAGTCGCAACATTATCGCGAGCAGCAAAGCTCGCGATAGTCCAAATAATGGCTTGAGTCATTAAATAATTATTCCACTTTCTCAATTGTAGATTCAGTCACACGACCATTTACCGCATCATGTGTTGGTGGTAGATATAATTCGGCACCGTGCTTTTTAAATTCTTCAGACATCTGCGTCATCCCAGCTTCGGCATCAATCACAACTACTTCATCGAGTAATTGAATACTGATTTTTTCTTGCTCGGCAGTGTAATCACGGACATCTTGTGAGATCTTCATTGAACAAAATTTTGGTCCACACATAGAGCAAAAATGCGCAACTTTACCGGATTCTTGAGGGATATTTTCATCGTGATAAGCACGTGCAGTATCAGGGTCTAATGCTAGGTTAAATTGATCATTCCAACGGAATTCAAAACGCGCTTTCGACATCGCATTGTCACGGATTTGAGCACCCGGGAAACCTTTCGCTAAATCAGCCGCATGCGCAGAGATCTTATAAGTGATCATACCTTGCTTAACGTCTTCTTTATTCGGTAGGCCTAAATGTTCTTTGGGTGTCACATAACACAACATTGCACAACCGTACCAACCGATTTGCGCAGCACCAATACCCGACGTAAAGTGATCGTAGCCCGGTGAGATATCGGTTGTCAGTGGACCTAAGGTATAAAAAGGCGCTTCATGACAAATATCGAGCTGCTTTTCAACATTCTCTTTAATCATGTGCATTGGGATATGACCTGGGCCTTCGATAATAACTTGTACGTCTTGTTCCCACGCGACCTTCGTTAACTCACCTAAGGTTTCTAATTCAGCAAATTGGGCTTCATCATTCGCATCAGCCGCACAACCTGGACGCATGCCATCACCTAATGACAGAGATACATCATAAGCTTTACAAATCGCACAGATTTCTTCGAAATGGTCATAAGCAAAGTTTTCTTTATGATGCGTCAAACACCATTTCGCCATAATCGAGCCACCACGCGACACGATCCCGGTAAGACGTTTTGCCGTCATTGGTACATATCGAAGCAATACGCCAGCATGAATAGTAAAGTAGTCAACACCTTGCTCAGCTTGTTCGATCAAGGTATCGCGGAATACTTCCCAAGTAAGATCCTCGGCGATCCCATTTACCTTCTCTAGAGCCTGATAGATCGGCACAGTACCAATCGGCACAGGTGAATTACGGAGGATCCACTCACGCGTTTCATGAATATTACGGCCTGTGGATAAGTCCATTACCGTGTCAGCACCCCAGCGTGTCGCCCATACTAGCTTCTCGACTTCTTCTTCAATCGATGATGTGACTGACGAATTACCAATGTTGGCGTTTACTTTTACAAGAAAGTTACGACCGATGATCATCGGCTCAGATTCTGGATGATTGATGTTGGCAGGGATGATCGCACGACCACGCGCTACTTCATCACGGACAAATTCACCTGTGATTTTTTCCGGAATACTGGCACCAAAATCATTGCCGGCATGTTGTTTTAATAACAGCTCGTTATGGATCAACTCACGTCCCATGTTTTCACGGATCGCGATGTATTCCATTTCTGGAGTAATGATCCCTTTACGTGCGTAATGCATCTGGGTGACATTTTGACCATCAATGGCTTTCAATGGTTTTGGTAAATGCTCAAAGCGGATATGGTCAATGCCGTCATCAGCAAGACGCTGCTGGGCAAAGTGCGAAGTAACGATCTCTAATGCTTCAATATCGTTACGCTCTGCGATCCATTGTTGTCTTAATTTTGGTAAGCCTTGGTGTACGTTTATTTCAATAGCCGGATCGGTATAGGGACCCGATGTATCGTAAACGGGGATAGATTCATTTTGCTCATAAACCGGATCGTCTTTACTGCCTGCGACTAACGTCTCGTCCAGATTGATTTTCCGCATCGCCACTTGAATATTGTCACGACTACCTGTGAGATGAAATTTTTCTGAATTAGGAAACGGTTCACAACTGAGATTATTAATAAACTCTTGTGCATTTTCGCGATTTTCACGGCGAGTTAGTTTTTTGGTATTACTGCTTTGATTTATATTGGTAGTAGACATAGCACTCATTCCTTTCTAATAAGATGATTGCTTGTCGTTGAGTATGGAGAGTAGTGATATAGATATATTGATCGTAAATGTAACAGTAAGCGGCCTGATTTCCCTATGGCTAGCTTACAATCACACGAATAATATTCATATTAATCACTCTTGTTTCCTCACGCAGGTATTAGCCTGATCAGGTTCCACGGATCCCATTATTAAATGGTCTCAGCCCTAAAGCACTCCGACAAGATGTATCGGAGTATAGACTGGTATTGCGCTAAAAAACAAGCAAAAAAAAGCGCCCTATAAAAGGGCGCCTTTACTATCTAATAACTATGTGTAAGTGAATCAGTGGGTCTGTCATCACTTACACACGACTTTAATTGCATTCAGCAAATCAATTAAAGGTTATTTAGTAGGTTTGCTAAGTTCTGTTCAGCTTCATCAGTAGTGATTTCTTGCATTACTTCTTCTACTTTACCAGCACGTTTTTTCGCACGTTCTTGGTGATAAGAGAAGCCTGTACCTGCAGGGATCAGACGACCAACGATAACGTTCTCTTTCAGACCACGAAGGTCATCAATCTTACCATGAACAGCAGCGTCTGTTAGAACACGTGTTGTTTCTTGGAACGATGCAGCTGAGATAAATGATTCAGTTGCAAGAGACGCTTTAGTAATACCCATAAGCATGTGTTGGAACACGGCTGGTTGCTTGCCTTCAGCTTCTAGCTGACGGTTAGCAATTTTCAGACGTGAAACTTCAGCTTGCTCACCTGGTAAGAAGTTACTATCACCAGCAGAGATTACGTTAGCTTTACGTAGCATTTGACGAACGATAGTTTCAATGTGCTTATCGTTAATCTTTACGCCTTGTAAACGGTATACTTCTTGAACTTCGTTCGCGATATAGTTCGCAACATGGCTAATACCACGTAGACGTAGAATATCGTGTGCTGATTCAGGACCATCGGCGATAACTTCACCTTTAGCAACCTTCTCACCTTCGAACACGTTCAAGTGACGCCATTTAGGGATCATCTCTTCGTAAGCTTCAGCACCATCAGTAGGTGTGATAACTAGACGACGTTTACCTTTAGTTTCTTTACCGAAACTAATAGTACCTGAGATTTCCGCTAAAATAGCAGCATCTTTTGGCTGACGAGCTTCAAACAGATCCGCTACGCGTGGTAGACCACCCGTAATATCACGTGTTTTCGAGCTTTCTTGAGGAATACGCGCTAACGCTTCACCAATAGTCACTAATGCGCCATCTTCTAAGTTAACGATTGCATTTGAAGGTAAGAAGTATTGTGCAATAACTTCTGTACCAGGAATGAATAAATCATTACCTGCTGCATCAACAAGTTTAACCATAGGACGTAAATCTTTACCAGCGGCAACACGTGCTGCAGGATCCAGAATTACCGTGCTAGATAGACCAGTTAGATCATCAGTTTGCTTAGTAACCGTGATACTATCAATTAAGTCAACAAACTTAATTTGACCTGCCACCTCGGTGATGATTGGGTGAGTATGCGGGTCCCAGTTAGCAATAATGCTACCAGACTCAACAGCTGCGCCGTCTTTATATTCAACAACAGAACCGTAAGGTAATTTATGGCTTTCTTTAGTACGACCGTTTTCATCAATAATCGTAATTTCTGATGAACGTGAAGTAATAACCAGTTTGCCATCTGCGTTCTCAACGAATTTTTCGTTATGGAACTTAATAGTACCCGTGTTTTTCACTTGGATATTATTTTCTGCAGAGGCTCTCGATGCCGCACCACCAATGTGGAATGTACGCATCGTTAACTGTGTACCAGGTTCACCAATTGATTGTGCTGCAACAACACCAACTGCTTCACCTTGACCAACCATAACACCACGTGCTAAATCACGACCGTAACAAGCTGCACAAACACCGAAGTCATTGTCACAAGTAATTACAGAGCGTACTTTCATTTGATCAACTGAGTGCTCTTCTAAGAAATCACAAAGTTTTTCATCAAGTAATGTATTACGTGGTAATAGAACTTCGTCAGAACCAGGTTTTAATACATCTTCAGCAACAACACGACCAAGAACACGATCGCGTAATGGTTCAACAACATCACCACCTTCAATATGAGGAGTAATGATTAGACCATTTTCAGTACCACAATCAATCTCGTTAATTACAAGATCTTGTGCAACGTCAACAAGACGACGAGTTAGGTAACCCGAGTTTGCTGTTTTAAGTGCTGTATCGGCTAGACCTTTACGCGCACCATGCGTTGAGATGAAGTACTGAAGTACGTTTAGACCTTCACGGAAGTTAGCGGTAATCGGTGTTTCAATAATTGAACCATCCGGTTTCGCCATCAGACCACGCATACCAGCTAGCTGACGAATCTGTGCCGCACTACCACGAGCACCAGAATCGGCCATCATGTAAATGCTGTTGAAAGATTTCTGTGTCTCAGTATCACCTAAAGAGTTAACTTTAGTTTCTGTAGACAAGTTATCCATCATTGCTTTTGAGATATGCTCATTGGCACGCGCCCAAATATCAATAACTTTATTGTAACGCTCACCCGCAGTAACAAGACCTGATTGGAATTGCTCTTGAATTTGAGTTACTTCAACTTCAGCTTCATCAATTAGCGTTTTCTTCGCGTCAGGAATAACCATGTCATCGATACCAACAGATGCACCAGAAAGTGCAGCGTAATGGAAACCGGTGTACATTAGTTGATCAGCGAAAACAACAGTATCTTTCAGACCTAATAGACGGTAACAGTCATTCAGTAGCTTAGAGATCTGCTTTTTACCTAACGCTTCGTTAGATACTTTCAGGATCCAGTTAGCTGGATTCGCTTCAAGTTTCGCTTCTTCTTCAGCAGATAAAGTTTTAGCCGGATCGATTAATTCATATGGTAGACCTTTAGGTGCTACTAACGAAAGGATCGCACGACCAACTGTTGTGTTTTTCAGTTCAGTGCGAACTGTAACTTCACCAGTGTCTTCATCTTTAAGATGTTCAGTAATACGTACTTTAACACGTGCATGTAGCTCAACAAGGTGGCTGCGATAAAGCTTTTCAGCTTCTTCAGGGCTACCTAATACCATGCCTTCACCCTTAGCAGCAACGCCAGAACGAGTCATGTAGTAAAGACCTAATACAACGTCTTGAGAAGGTACGATAACCGGTTCACCATTCGCAGGTGAAAGAATGTTATTCGTAGACATCATCAGTGTACGCGCTTCCAATTGAGCTTCAATTGTTAACGGTACGTGTACAGCCATCTGATCGCCATCGAAATCGGCGTTGTATGCAGAACATACTAATGGGTGTAACTGAATCGCTTTACCTTCAATTAGAACAGGTTCGAATGCTTGAATACCAAGTCTATGAAGAGTTGGTGCACGGTTAAGCATTACTGGATGTTCGCGGATCACGCCGTCTAGGATATCCCAAACTTCAGCGCCTTCGCGTTCAACCATTTTCTTAGCTGCTTTAATCGTTGTAGCAAAACCAAGTGATTCTAATTTACCGTAGATGAATGGCTTGAATAGCTCAAGTGCCATTTTCTTAGGTAGACCACATTGGTGTAAGCGTAGCGTTGGTCCAACTGTAATTACAGAACGACCAGAGTAATCCACACGTTTACCAAGTAGATTCTGACGGAAACGACCTTGTTTACCCTTGATCATATCAGCAAGAGATTTAAGAGGACGTTTGTTAGAACCTGTAATCGCACGACCACGACGACCATTATCTAATAGTGCATCAACAGATTCTTGTAACATACGTTTTTCATTACGTACGATGATATCTGGTGCAGCTAGATCTAATAGGCGTTTTAGACGGTTATTACGGTTGATCACACGACGGTAAAGGTCATTTAGATCAGAAGTCGCAAAACGGCCACCATCTAGTGGAACTAATGGACGAAGATCTGGCGGTAATACCGGCAGTACGTTCATGATCATCCACTCTGGTTTGTTACCAGATACAGCGAATGCTTCCATTAGTTTAAGACGTTTAGTGATCTTCTTACGTTTAGTTTCAGAGTTTGTAGTCTCTAATTCTTCACGCATTTCTTCAATGTCTTGGCTTAGGTTTAGATCTTGTAACAAAGAAAGTACAGCTTCTGCACCCATCTTCGCATCAAATTCATCACCCCATTCTTCTAGGTTGTCAAGATACTGCTCTTCAGTCAGCATCATGCCACGCTCTAGCGAAGTCATACCAGGTTCGATAACAACATATGATTCGAAGTAAAGAATACGTTCGATATCACGTAGCGTCATGTCTAGTAATAGACCGATGCGAGATGGTAATGATTTCAAGAACCAAATGTGTGCAACAGGAGACGCTAATTCGATGTGGCCCATACGGTCACGACGAACTTTAGTTTGCGTTACTTCTACGCCACATTTTTCACAGATAACACCACGGTGCTTCAGACGCTTATATTTTCCGCAAAGACATTCGTAATCTTTTACTGGGCCGAAAATACGCGCACAGAATAAACCGTCACGCTCAGGTTTGAAGGTACGGTAGTTGATGGTTTCTGGCTTTTTAACTTCACCAAAAGACCAAGAACGGATCTGTTCCGGAGAAGCTAGACCAATCTTGATACCATCGAACTCTTCGGTCTTACCTTGCTGTTTTAGAAACTTTAATAAGTCTTTCACGTTTTTCTCCACTGGGAGTGAAAACTACGCAGCCTCAACTCACAAAATGAGTCGAGGCGCAATGCTAATTCAAAAGTCTGAATAATCTCTTAAAAAGAGCTTATTTCTTACCTTTGTTTTCATCTAGTTCGATGTTGATACCCAATGAGCGGATCTCTTTCAACAATACGTTGAATGATTCAGGCATACCTGGGTCCATACGATGATCGCCGTCTACGATGTTTTTATACATCTTAGTACGACCATTCACGTCATCAGACTTAACAGTTAGCATCTCTTGTAGAGTATATGCTGCACCGTATGCTTCCAGAGCCCATACTTCCATCTCACCGAAACGCTGACCACCGAACTGAGCTTTACCACCCAGCGGCTGCTGAGTAACTAAGCTGTAAGAACCGGTAGAACGTGCATGCATCTTGTCATCAACCAAGTGATTCAGTTTCAGCATGTACATGTAACCAACGGTAACTGGACGTTCGAATAGGTCACCAGTACGGCCATCGAATAACTCTAATTGGCCAGATTCTGGTAAATCAGCCAGTTTAAGCATTTCTTTGATTTCAGCTTCTGCAGCACCATCAAACGCAGGTGTTGCCATTGGCAGACCTTTACGTAAGTTATGCGCAAGAACACGAACTTGCTCATCAGAATAAGTTGATAAATCAACTTTCTGATGCGAATCACCGATATCGTATGCTTTTTGCATAAATTCACGGATCTTAGCAAGATCTTGTTGCTCTTTAATCATGTTATCGATTTTACTACCGATACCACGAGCAGCAAGGCCCAAGTGAACTTCAAGTACCTGACCGATGTTCATACGCGATGGTACACCCAGTGGGTTCAGTACGATATCAACTGGCTCACCAAACTTATCGTGTGGCATGTCTTCAATAGGAACGATTGTTGAGATCACACCTTTGTTACCATGACGACCGGCCATCTTATCACCCGGTTGGATACGACGTTTAACAGCTAGGTATACTTTAACAATCTTAAGTACACCCGGTGCTAAGTCATCACCTTGGGTAATTTTACGGCGTTTGATATCAAACTTAGAATCAAAGTCAGCTCTTAGCTCATCATGTTGCTTAGCTAAGCCTTCTAATTGAGTCTGTTGTTCTTCATCAGCAAGAACAATCTCTAACCATTGTGCGCGAGAAACAGCATTAAGTTGCTCTTCCGTTTTACCTGCAGTAAGTAATAGAGATTTAACGCGACCGAATAAGCTTTCTTCGAAGATAGATAATTCTTCAGTTAAATCTTTTTTCGCTTCACGTAATTGCATCTGTTCGATGTCTTGTGCACGTTTATCTTTATCTACGCCATCACGGGTAAATACTTGCACGTCAATTACAGTACCGTAAACAGAGTTAGGTACACGTAATGAACTGTCTTTCACATCTGATGCTTTTTCACCGAAGATAGCTCGTAGAAGCTTTTCTTCAGGCGTTAATTGTGTTTCACCTTTAGGGGTTACTTTACCTACCAGGATATCACCCGGCTTAACTTCAGCACCAACGTAAACGATACCAGACTCATCTAGCTTAGATAATGCACTTTCACCCACGTTAGGGATGTCCGCAGTAATCTCTTCGCTACCAAGTTTAGTATCACGCGCAATCGATGATAATTCTTGAATGTGGATAGTCGTTAGACGATCTTCTTTTACAACACGTTCAGATACAAGGATTGAATCCTCGAAGTTGTAACCATTCCAAGGCATGAATGCGATACGCATGTTTTGGCCAAGAGCCAATTCACCAAGGTCTGTTGAAGGACCGTCAGCAAGCACATCACCTTTAACCACAGCTTCACCAGTTAATACTGTTGGGCGTTGGTTAATACATGTGTTTTGGTTCGAACGTGTGTACTTAGTTAGCGTGTAGATATCAATACCCGCTTCACCAGGTACTAGTTCATCTTCGTTAACTTTAACGATGATACGACTTGCATCAGCATAGTCGATTGAACCGCCACGTTTTGCAACAACAGTTACACCAGAATCGATTGCTACCGCGCGTTCGATACCAGTACCCACTAATGGCTTATCAGCATTTAGTGTTGGTACTGCTTGACGTTGCATGTTCGCACCCATCAATGCACGGTTAGCATCATCGTGTTCTAGGAACGGAATTAGCGATGCCGCCACAGAAATAATTTGCTGTGGAGATACGTCCATATACTGAATTTGATCCGAAGACATAAAGGTTGTTTCACCTTTGTGACGACATGGAATAAATTCATCTTGTAATACACCGTTAGTATCGATAGTTGCGTTAGCCTGTGCTACTGCATACAGACCTTCTTCGATAGCTGAAAGGTATTGAACGTCATTAGTGACTTTACCGTTGATTACTTTACGGAATGGCGTTTCTAAGAAACCATAATCGTTAGTACGGGCAAATACAGCTAGTGAGTTAATTAGACCAATGTTTGGTCCCTCTGGAGTCTCAATCGGACATAAACGACCGTAGTGAGTTGGATGTACGTCACGTACCTCAAAACCAGCACGTTCACGTGTTAGACCACCAGGACCTAATGCAGAAATACGACGTTTGTGCGTCACTTCTGACAATGGGTTATTTTGATCCATGAACTGAGACAGTTGTGATGAACCAAAGAACTCTTTAATCGCAGCTGAAATCGGCTTAGCATTGATTAAATCTTGTGGCATTACTGCATCAAGATCACCAAGACTTAGACGTTCACGAACAGCACGTTCTACACGAACTAAACCAACACGGAATTGGTTTTCTGCCATTTCGCCAACTGAACGAATACGACGGTTGCCAAGGTGATCGATATCATCAACTTCGCCTTTACCGTTACGGATATTAATCAAAGTTTTCATCACTTCAACAATATCTGCTTTATTCAGAATGCCTGAGCCAGTATCTTCTTCGCGGCCAATACGGCGGTTGAACTTCATACGACCTACAGTAGATAGATCATAACGTTCTTCTGCGAAGAATAGATTTTGGAAAAGACCTTCAGCCGCTTCACGCGTTGGTGGTTCACCAGGACGCATCATGCGGTAGATTTCAACTAACGCTTCAAGTTTGTTAGTAGTTGAGTCAACACGTAATGTGTCAGACATATAACTACCTACATCAAGGTCGTTCGTATAAAGAACATCAATTACCTTGATACCAGCTTGAGACAATTCAGCAACAGATTCTAGTGTTAGTTCAGCATTCGCTGCAACAATCACTTCGCCTGTTTCTTCATTAACGTAATCTTTAGAGGCAACTTTACCAGCGATATACTCTAATGGTACTTCGATCTCTGTTACGCCGTCTTTTTCAAATTTCTTGATATGACGAGCTGTAACACGACGACCATTTTCAACGTATACTTCACCGTTAGCAATAATGTCAAATGCCGCAGTTTCGCCACGTAGACGATCTGGCATTAGTTCCATCAATAACTTGCCATCTTTAACTTCAAAACGTGTAGTATCAAAGAAGATTGCTAAGATTTCTTCCGTCGTGAACTCTAGTGCACGAAGAATAATTGATGATGGTAATTTACGACGACGGTCAATACGAACGAATAAACTATCTTTCGGATCGAATTCAAAGTCTAACCATGAACCACGGTAAGGAATAACGCGTGCGTTATATAATACTTTACCTGATGAATGAGTTTTACCCTTGTCGTGATCGAAGAATACACCAGGACTACGGTGTAACTGAGATACGATAACACGCTCTGTACCATTGATAACAAAAGTACCAGTATCAGTCATTAATGGGATTTCACCCATGTAGACTTCTTGTTCTTTGATATCTTTAATAGTACCAGCTGGTGCATCACGATCGTATAATACAAGACGTAATTTAACACGCAGCGGTGCAGAATAAGTAACACCACGGATTTGACATTCTTTAACGTCAAATACTGGTTCACCTAGACGGTACGATACATATTGAAGTTCTGAAGTTCCAGAGTAACTTTTAATAGGGAACACGCTACGGAATGCTGCTTCCAGGCCGTATTCACCTGTGTGATCCATTTCTAAAAACTTTTTAAAAGAGCTAGTTTGGATAGCCAACATTTGCGGTTTAGCCACAACTGGTGCACTTTTACCAAAGTCTTTACGGATACGTTTTTTTTCGGTATTAGAGTAAACCATTTGGTTCCTCAGCTCGCTGATAAGTGACCCACTCTGCCCTGAATAAGGACAGCTCTAACAACATCATTATATGTTTTTTATCCTGTCTCGAACAAAAGAATTGCTCTAAACAGTGCGCAGAATTTTGGTTGAAATGATGTGAAATTTCCAAACATCCTATAGCGCAAAAAGGCCGGCGATTAAAAAATCACCAGCCAATGCCTTATGAGGGCAATAATCTATTTAAGAATAGACTATTTGATCTCAACAGTACAACCAGCTTCTTCTAGAACTTTCTTAAGTTCTTCAGCTTCAGCTTTTTCTACGCCTTCTTTAAGAGCTACTGGTGCAGATTCAACAACACCTTTAGCTTCTTTAAGACCTAGACCTGTAGCGCCACGAACAGCTTTAATAGCTTTAACTTTGTTTTCGCCGAAAGAAGCAAGAATTACGTCGAATTCAGTTTGCTCTTCTTCAGCAGCAGCAGCGCCGCCGCCAGCAACAACTGCAGCTGCAGCTGATACGCCGAATTTTTCTTCCATTGCTTCGATTAATTCAACAACTTCCATAACAGAAAGTTCAGCAATTGCGTCGATGATTTGGTCTTTAGTGATAGACATGTGTCATTCCTAATATATTAAAATTTATTTTAGACAAAGCGGCTAAATTAAGCAGCTTCTTGCTCTTTTTGATCGCGTAAAGCAGCCAATGTACGTACAAGTTTGCCAGCTGATGCTTCTTTCATAGTCATCATTAACTGAGCAATTGCTTCGTCGTATGTTGGTAGTTTAGCTAGTTTATCAATGTTTTCTGCACCGATAAATTCGCCTTCAAATGCTAACGCTTTAACTTCGAAAGATTCTTCTTGTGCAGCGAAGTCTTTTAAAAGACGAGCTGCAGCACCTGGGTGCTCATTAGAGAATGCGATCAGAGTTGGACCGGTAAATACTTCGTTAAGGCACGCAAAATCCGTACCTTCAACAGCACGCTTCATAAGAGTGTTACGTACTACACGGATGTAGACGCCATTCTCACGAGCAAGCTTACGAAGACCAGTCATTGCACCTACAGTAACGCCACGTGAATCAGCAACTACTGCAGAAAGCGCAGCCTTGGCAGCTTCGTTGACTTCAGCAACAATTGCTTTTTTGTCGTCGAGACCTAATGCCATGGTCTATACTCCTGGATAAAACCGAAAAAAATCGGTATTTAAAATTTCCGACCAATATCTTGCTTTTGGCAGTAATATAAGTCGAACCATTACGGCTTGGATTCCAGAAAAAAATAAATTCTTCAGAGGTCCTGCACCATCTACGTAGGAAAGATCAAGTATTAACTAAAATAGCCGATCATTATTAAGTTATGCTTACAATGTAAGTACAACTCCTACGGTCTTGGACGGAAGTGAACCAAATTAAGTATTAAACTCAATTTACTCACTTCAACCCACATTTTTTGTAAATCCGTTAATGCTAATAAACTAGTATTAACCAACCTACTAATTTTAAGGAAGCAAATTATACTAAATAAATTGCTTCCTGTAAATTATTTAGTCTCTACAGTTGCAACATCAACAGTTAGACCAGCACCCATCGTAGTAGATAGGCTGATCTTCTTGATGAATTGACCTTTAGCAGAAGCAGGCTTTGACTTGCTTAATGCTTTAAGTAGAGCTTCAAGGTTTTCCTTGATTTGCGCTGCTTCAAAATCCACTTTACCGATAGTAGTGTGGATGATACCAGCTTTGTCGTTACGGTAACGAACTTGACCAGACTTAGCATTTTTAACTGCAGTCGCAACGTCAGGAGTTACAGTACCAACTTTAGGGTTTGGCATTAAACCACGTGGACCTAGGATTTGACCTAGTTGACCAACAACACGCATAGCGTCTGGAGATGCGATAACAACATCAAAGTTAAGCTCACCGGCTTTAACTTGTGCAGCTAGATCGTCCATACCTACGATGTCAGCGCCAGCAGCTTTAGCCGCTTCAGCGTTAGCACCTTGTGTAAATACTGCAACACGTACTTCACGACCAGTACCGTGTGGTAGCACAGTAGCGCCACGAACGTTTTGGTCAGATTTACGTGAATCAATACCTAGGTTTACAGAAACGTCGATGCTTTCTTTGAATTTAGCAGATGCTAATTCTTTAAGAAGTTCAACAGCTTCGTTGATTTCGTAAGCTTTTGTAGATTCCACTTTTTCGCGGATCGTACGCATACGTTTAGAAAGTTTAGCCATGATCAGTATTATCCTTCTACGTTCAAGCCCATTGAGCGAGCTGTACCAGCAATAGTGCGAACCATAGCTTCTAGATCAGCGCCCGTAAGGTCTGGTTGTTTAGTGTTAGAGATCTCTTCCAGCTGAGCGCGAGTAACAGTACCCACTTTCTCAGTGTTAGGACGACCAGAACCAGACTTGATGCCTGCCGCTTTCTTAAGTAAGAAAGATGCTGGAGAAGTCTTTGTTACGAACGTGAACGAACGATCAGAATAAACTGTGATAACAACAGGAGTCGGTGAACCCTTCTCTACAGAATCTGTTTTTGCGTTGAACGCTTTACAGAATTCCATGATGTTAACACCGTGTTGACCAAGTGCAGGACCAACCGGTGGACTAGGATTCGCCATACCAGCTGAAACTTGCAGCTTAATATATGCAGTAACTTTTTTAGCCATTTTAATTTACCTTAAATATGGGTGCGAACGCTGTATCCGACATGAATACAAGCTTCCCGAAAAACAAGGGCAGCGAATTATAGATATAATCGCTGCCCTTGCCAAGCATTTTGTTGAAATTTCATTCAATAAAATGCTAATTTTATTTTCTTTGACCTAACCATTAACCTAATAGGTTAATGGCATTAGCCTTTTTCTACTTGACCGAAATCTAATTCAACCGGAGTAGAACGACCGAAGATCAATACAGAAACTTTTAAGCGACTCTTTTCATAGTCTACTTCTTCTACAACACCGTTAAAGTCTGCGAATGGGCCGTCTGATACACGAACCACTTCACCCACTTCAAATAGCGTTTTAGGACGCGGCTTATCAATCGCGTCCTGAAGACGGTTAAGAATGCGGTCAGCTTCTTTTTGGGTGATTGGAGCTGGACGCTCTTTAGTACCACCAATGAAACCAAGTACACGCGGTAAACTGCTTACCAAATGCCATGATTCATCGTTCATTACCATTTGAACTAAAACGTAGCCAGGAAAGAACTTACGTTCACTCTTGCGACGTTGACCGGCACGCATTTCAACAACTTCTTCCGTAGGAACAAGTATTTCACCGAAATATTCTTCCATTTCATGGATCTTAATATGTTCAAGTAATGTTTTTTGAACACGACCTTCAAAACCGGAAAAGGCTTGAACTACGTACCATCTCATTTTCTGTTCAGACATGAACTTATACCTTTACATCTGTGATAAATGCCACTACACGAACTAGAATACCATCTAATCCCCATAGCACTAACGCCATAATAGCAGTAACAACTAATACGATAAGTGTAGTTTGGATCGCCTCTTGGCGTGTAGGCCAAACTACTTTACGTACTTCTGTTCTTGATTCAGATGCAAATTCAAGCGCATTGCGCCCTTTACTTGTCTGCAATGCAATGCCACCAGCAATAACAGCGGCAATAATTACAGCAACTGCGCGGATTAACACTGATTCTTCACTAAAAATATTGTTACCAATAACTGTGCCAATTAGAATTAGTGCAACTAGTACCCATTTTACGGTTTCTAGAGCTTTTCCTTGGTTTTCAGTATTTGAAGTCATACTTAACCTGTACCTTAAGACAAAAAAATCCGCTGTTACACGGTGATGACAGTGGCAGGAGGGAGATAATCGTACTCACAAACATAGGTTTGGAGACCGCCTTTCTACCAATTGGAGCTACCCCTACAAACGGAGCACCTAATTATAGGGGCTTTCGTTTTTCATGCAAGTTATTCGTAAAAAATTATGAATAATATTTGAATTACAAATAGCTTAAATTCGTTTTAACTAAATTTATCTTTTGATTTTTAAATCTTGATTATTTTTAAGGTATCGTTATTTGGTATGGAGAATATAGAGAAGAAGAAATAATTGACCTGAAAAATGGTGCTGATACCCAGAATCGAACTGGGGACCTCATCCTTACCAAGGATGCGCTCTACCGACTGAGCCATATCAGCGAATTTGGAGCGGGCGGCGGGAATCGAACCCGCATTATCAGCTTGGAAGGCTGGAGTAATAGCCATTATACGACGCCCGCATGCGCCCTGAATACAAAGTGGTGGAGGGAGAAGGATTCGAACCTTCGAAGGCTGAGCCGTCAGATTTACAGTCTGATCCCTTTGGCCACTCGGGAACCCCTCCACATATTGTACTTCAGTAACGAGTTAAATGGTGCCGACTGCCGGAGTCGAACTGGCGACCTACTGATTACAAGTCAGTTGCTCTACCTACTGAGCTAAGTCGGCGGCGTCACTTAACGAGGAGAGATATTAGAGTAACCCCCTACCTCTTGCAACCTTAATCGATAAAAAGCAGTTCTTTTTTGTTTACATGGTGAAATATTAGCCATTTCGACTAAGCTTCGACTAACATTTATTAATAAGCTTAATATTAGATTAAATATCTGCACGTCGTAACGATACTTCACCACCAATTTGCGGACTAATGACGCCATTAATTTCTAGTAATAATGCACCACTTTGATCAATTCCTTTCGCAATACCGTATTTTTTCTTATTTCCGACGCTCACGAGCACGGGACAATCTTTAAATGCATCACAATTGTTCCATTCTTCCACAAAATATCCAAAACCAAACTGCTCAAAATCAGTTAATACTTTGATTAGGTGTGTTAAATAGCGCGTGGCTAATTCATTACGATCAAGTAGGTTTGGTAATTGCTGGTTTATATCCGTCCAAGCTTGATCAATTTCCAATCCGGCTTGTAATGGCATATTCACGTTTAAACCCAGGCCAATGACTAAATGACACTCACCACCTGCCGTCGCAATAATCTCAACCAGTACACCAGCAATCTTTTTACCATCCACGTATACATCATTTGGCCATTTCAATTGGGTACTAGCAATACCAAGATCTGTTAATGTACGCGCGACAGCTATACCAATCACTAAACTCAGCCCCGATGCAGCTTGAATACCGGCATCTAAACTCCAGTAGGTACTTGTATAGAGGTGTGAACCATAAGGAGACACCCACTTTTTACCACGGCGTCCTCGCCCAGCAGTCTGATATTCGGCAAAACAACTGTGCCCTTTGGTTAATAACGCCGCTTTATCCAATAAATGTTGATTGGTCGAGCCAAGCACTTGATGACTTTCAATGTTGACACCACTACCGTCTGCAATCAATTGAGCATCGAGTAATTGTAAAGGCGCAGAAAGCTTATAACCCTTACCTGTCACTTTAAATACATCTAGGCCAATACTTTCTAATACCTTGATCTGTTTACTTACCGCCATACGACTAACGCCTAGGCTTTCACCCAACGCTTCACCAGAATGAAATTCACCATCAGCCAGTAAACGGATCAGTTGCTGTCTTGATACCGTCATATTAACCACGGCTCACCTCCGCTAAATTAGTTTCGCCATCACGCCCTATAAAGCGAACCTCATGCTGCAATTCAACAGAAAAGCGCGCCATCACTGTTATTTGGATATGCTTTGCGAGTGTAATAATGTCGCCAGCAGTTGCAGAACCCGTATTAACAATAACAAGCGCTTGCTCTGTATGTACTTGAGCTCCCCCCTGCTGATAACCCTTTAAATGGCATTGATCAATTAACCAGCCTGCGGCTAATTTAATATCATCACCGGCTGGATAATGGGGGATGTTAGGATACTTAGCTACGATAGCGTTAAATTGTGCCTTCTTGATAATCGGGTTTTTAAAAAAACTACCTGCATTGCCGAGCTTATGCGGATCCGGTAATTTTTGTTGGCGTGTAATGCAAACCTGTTTAAAAATCGCTAATGCCGAGGCCCCATTCCCTAAACTCGATAATGGTCCATAATTAATTTTGGCAATCCAAGGTTTGTGTAGTTTAATACCAACAGCAATGATCACAGCACTATCTTTAAGTTTACCTTTGAAAACACTGTCACGATAACCAAACTGACATTCTTCTGGTGCATAGCGATGTACCGTTAGTGTCTCGATATCAAGTACATCAACATAATCACAGACATCCTTTAATTCAACGCCATAAGCACCAATATTTTGTACTGGGGCGGCACCAACGACACCAGGGATCAACGCCAGATTTTCTAATCCATCATAGCCTTGGGTTAGTGTCCATTGCACAAACTCATGCCAATTTTCACCTGCCGCCACATGTAAACAAACCATATCATCTGCCGATTCATTCACCGCTATACCCGTCAAACAAATACGGATAACGAGTCCATCAAAATTATCACAAAATAATAAATTACTACCACCACCAAGAATTAACCGTTGAGGCGCAGGGATCTGCAGTGCTAACTTAAGCTCACTTAAGGTGGTCACCGTAACAAACTGCGTGGCATAAGCATCAACACCAAAGCTGGTATAAGGTTTTAAATTGTGATTTTTTAGTATTTGCATGAAATAATTAACACTCATAAGGCATAATTCACTGCAGATAATAACGTATCTACATGCAAAACCGAATAATAAAAGGCAACAACATGCAGTTTCAATGGTTAAAAAAAATAGAGAACCCGTTAGTAAAGCCCTTTTATAAGCAATATTTGCCCTATTCAAGGCCCAATAAAGCCGAACGTATTGCGGTATTAAAAGAGGGAAATAGCATTGTGGCTTGCGCGCGACTGCGCCCTATTGGTGAATTATTTTTACTAACAGGAATGTTGGTCGCTCCCGCTCACCGTGGTCAGCGACTTGGTCACCTTATTTTACAGCATATGCGGCCTCAATTTCAGAATAATAAGACGTTTACTTTTGCCTTGCCCCATCTTGAACCATTTTATTGTCAGCATGACTTCTATCCAACAACGCAAGCACCGAACGATATTCAGCAACGTTTTTTAGCCTATCAAAAACAGGGTAAACGGCTGCTGTTATTAGGATTTAATGATTCGAATCAAGCTGACATCTGATTATCTTTATAATAAAGTGAAATTACGTTAAGCTGATCACAGCCCATATTTAGATTAATAGACATCATGACAATTAAAACAGACGAACTTAGAACTACCTATATCGACCAGGTGATCACTCCAAGTCAACTGGTTAAAGAGTTTCCATTATCTGATAACGCTGCAAAACAGCTAATAAATAACCGTCGTGAAATCGAAGCGATTATTGAAGGCAAAGACAAACGCCTACTGGTTATCATCGGCCCTTGCTCAATTCATGATACTAGTGCGGCGTTAGATTACGCTCGCCGTCTAAAACCATTGCAAGAGCAGTATAAAAGCAGCTTAGTTATTGCAATGCGTGTGTACTTTGAAAAACCACGTACTATTGTGGGCTGGAAAGGTTTAATCAGTGATCCTGACTTAAACGGTCAATACAAAGCGAACAAAGGCTTACGCTTAGCACGTAAATTACTCGTTGATATTACTGAAATCGGTTTACCAATCGCGACCGAATTTTTAGATATGGTTAACGGTCAATACATTGCAGACCTAATCAGTTGGGGTGCAATTGGCGCGCGTACCACAGAAAGCCAAGTTCATCGCGAAATGGCTTCAGCCTTGTCTTGTCCTGTCGGTTTCAAGAATGGGACTGATGGCAATACCAAAATTGCTATCGATGCCGTACGTGCAGCACAAGTTCCACACATCTTTTACTCTCCAGATAAAGATGGCTTGATGACCGTATATCAAACACACGGCAATCCATTTGGTCATGTGATCTTGCGTGGTGGTAAAACACCTAACTATGCTAAATCACACATTGACGTTGCAACCAAAGCATTAAGTGATGCAGGTTTAGCACCGTCTGTCGTTGTTGATTTTAGCCATGGTAATAGCCAGAAAGTACACACCAATCAGCTAAACGTAGCTGAAGATGTAATGGCTCAAATGCGTACGGGTAGTATGCAAATTTCAGGTATAATGGCAGAAAGTTTCATTGAAGAAGGCAACCAAGCTGTCGTTGCTGGTGAGCCTTTAGTTTATGGTAAGAGCATTACTGATGCTTGCATCCATTGGCAAGACACCGAAAAATTATTAGCGGACCTTGCCCAAGCAGCAAGTGATCGTTTAGCTATCGCATAAGCTCAGCGCTATATTATAAAGACTAAAAAGCCGCGTATGATGACGCGGCTTTTTGTTATGTCATCATCTATGGTGATTAACTATAAGATAATGCTTTGCAGATCGGCACCTTTACGATTAAGCATATGTATTGATTGAATACGACGAATGGTGCCCGACTTACCACGAATAACCAAAGTTTCTGTCGTTGCAATATTACCTTTACGCTGCACACCTTCAACAAGATCGCCTTTAGTGATACCTGTTGCGGCAAAAATAACATTATCGGTTTTCGCTAATTTATCCAATGGTAAGATCTCACCAACAACCAAACCTAATGCCTGACAACGTGAAATTTCGATTTCACCTGCCACGCGGTTTTCAGGAGTATCACCTTTCACATCATGACGCGCTAATAATCGCGCCTGCATGTTACCGTCCATCGCGCGAATAGCAGCTGCAGAAATAACACCTTCAGGCGCACCACCAATACAATACATCATATCGACGTCACTATCTGGCATACAGCACAAGATAGACGCGGCAACATCACCATCGGGTAACGCAAACACACGTACGCCCATTGCTTGCATGGCTTTGATTTTATCATCATGACGGGGTTTTGCTAAGGTCACCACAGTCAGATCACTGATGTCTTTATCTAACGCGTTAGCAACATTACGTATATTGTCTTCAAGGGATAAACGTAAATCAATGGCGTCTTTAGCATCAGGACCAACGACTAATTTCTCCATATACATGTCAGGAGCTTTTAGAAATGCGCCTTTTTCACCGACAGCCAATACTGCAACAGCATTGGATTGACCCATTGCAGTCATACGCGTACCTTCAATCGGATCAACAGCAATATCAACAGCGTCAGCTCCGGCTATTTTCGTACCGACTTTTTCGCCAATATACAGCATAGGTGCTTCATCGATTTCGCCTTCACCAATAACTATTTCACCATCAATATCGATTTTATTTAGCATCACACGCATAGCTTCAACAGCAGCACCATCAGCAATATTCTTATCACCGCGGCCTAACCATTTATAACCGGCAAGAGCAGCGGCTTCAACAACACGCGAAAATTCAATGGCAAGTGTACGATTCATTTCTTAACTCCTATATATAAGTAGGTACATTTTAAAACACCACCTACCTAATTACAATTTGGGAGTATTAATATAAAAACTCCCAATACAACAGCATTATTATGCACTAATCACGACATCCGTTTGTGGAATGCAGCTACATGCCAATATTTTCTTCGCCTTTTTACCATCATCTGTTAATGCATGGTCGGCAAGTACACGCACTTCTCCCGACTCTAACGTTACGCGGCAAACACCACAATAACCTGCACGACAGTTATAAGGGATGTTCACACCATTTTTTTCAGCTTGTTCTAATAATGTGGTTTTGTTGTCACCGACAAAACTGATATCCCAACTATCCAATAAGATATTGACCGGCTTACCAGGTATCTCGGAATGTTTATGGTCGCCAAAACTTTCTTGGAATTGCTGTTCCGCTGGTACACTCAATGCTGTGAGTGCAGTCGTCATTGTCGTCATAAAAGTTTCGGGACCACAAACATAGGATGATCGGTCACTAATGTCGCGCACCACATCAGCCAGCATTTGCTGATCAATACGTCCCCTTAACCCAGCCCAGTCACTCTGTGTACTTTCAGCAGTCAAGGTTAAGACTAAACGCATATTGGTATGCTGACGAGTAAGTAATTGCAATTCATCAAGCGCAATCAAGTCTGCCGCGGTTTTTGCACAATAAAAGAATACGATGTCTTTATCACATTCGGTATCAGCATAATAACGTGCCATTGAGAGCATAGGAGTAATACCGCTACCCGCTGACAGTAATAATAGTTTTTGTGTCGTAGCTGTAAAAGCATGGAACGGTCCACGTGGTGATGACGCACCTAGCCGATCGCCGACCGCTAAATTATCATTTAACCAATTTGACGCTTTACCATCAGGGACCCGTTTTACCGTTATAGCTAACAAGTCCGGGCGGCTTGGTGATGATGACAAGGTATAATTACGCATCACCAGATCTTGACCAATCTTTAAATTAAGGGTAATAAATTGACCGGGTTTATAATTTAGCAAAGCGCCTGGTTCGACACGAAAACGAAATGTTTTGGTATCTGGCGTTTCATCGATAACTGCAACACAACAAAGTTGTCGGGTTTCACTTTTATCCCACAACGTTTTAGCCTGTAGCTCAGTATGATGGTTCACAACAGCCTTTGGTGCTGACACAACTGGTTTTTGTTTAGGGCGGTTATCGGCATAAAACTTAGGCGCGTGATATTCCAATACTTCAACTTTATCACCAAGTTTAATGTCAGCATCGTTATGACTAACTAAATTTTGGCCAAAATCAATCTTACCATCGTTACCTTTGCGGAATAAACTTAACGTTTTAAGCGGTTCTTTGTCTTCAGAAAAACTTATTTCTCCGGGGCTTAATGTCGTGAAGATACAACGCTCGCAGGGTTTCACTAATTCAAATTCAGCATTACCAATTTTGATCCATTTCCAACTATCTTCTGCAAATGGCTCACAGCCCGTCACGATGAAGTTAGCTCTAAATTGGCTCATATCAATTGGTCGCAGTGTGCTGCGATTTAATTCATCAAGGGAGGCTTGTGAAATTAATAAAATCGGATATCCATCGGCAAAACTTAATTGTTTATCAAAATTAGGAACCAGACGTGAAGAGCCTGCTCCAAAATAAAGTAACTGGCAGTCTATCTGTAAGAACTTACCTAACCATTGGTTAATTTCTTCGCTGCAACGTTGACCTTGAATAGTCGTTCCCCAAACCGTTACATCTGTATAATCCTGTTGTAGCTCTTTAAACGTGAAAGCAATCGGCGGCATCAGTGGCGCTGAAAGCATGATTCCTTGCGCCACAACTTCAATTTTAATCCTCGTGATTTTAGGCTGAGTTCGCCCCGTAATAAACTGTCCTTGCATGTCACTAATAACAAATCTGCGATCATGATCTAAGCCCATTTCACTCACATGGGAATGGGTTAAGTTAATTGCTTTTGCTGATTTTAATGGGTAAATAGCAAGTGCCGATAAATTTATTTTAGCCACGAATTAATTCCCTTACTGTAACAACGTTAACACCTTCATATAACTGGTCATATAACTGAAAGCGCAATAAAATACTGAGCAAGATAGTAGCTTACAATAATAACCGCATAAGCACTACGGAACTGTTTTTTAAATCGTTCGAATGCCAGTGTCGCATCTGAAAACAAAAACACTATCGCACCAATAAACGCATAAAAGCTGGCTGTGCTATCCAAATTAAAGTAACGCTCGCCACTGACCCAAGCCATTATTACGATGATACTCATATAAACCAACACAGGCGCTTTCATTTCCGCTAGTGATGGCCATAGTATGCCCAAATACGTCACTGCAATTACCATTAACGATAAAGCAAGCGACCAAGTATAAGTCAGCTCAAAATTGATTGAAAAAGCAATGATATAAACGACATGAGCGACTAAAAAACTCAATAAACCGGGGATAAATCGGTCCTTGGGTAACATAAGGAAAATATCACCCAAGGTTGAGAGCAACAAACCAAGTAAAATCAGCCAAACATAATCATTAATAACAGGAGCAAGAGACCAGCACAGAGCGGTAATCGCCAGCGTAGTCACGGGCTTAAACAGATAAAATAACCACTTTCTGTCTTGGTAGGCACCATACAAGTGCAATATTGCACACACAGTGATAATAATAGTACTGGTGATAATCGTCGTTGAAAATTCCATTTTGACCGTTCCATCGCACCGAATAAATGCTCAATTCTGAGTCATACCCATTGTAATGAGCAAGTATTAAAGCGGTATAAATGTGCGTGAGTTAACATTTATAAACATAACGACCTGAAATTTAAGTCTAACCCTAGACAGAAATCCACAAATTGTACTAGTTTATTAATTCATAAACCTTAGGAGGTATAAGTATGGAACAACAAGCACTACAACATCATCTAATCGCAATTGAAATGTATATTTGCCATTTAGGTAAAACATTTGAAGAAGCTTGCAACGAATTGAAGTTAGATATTAGCGAGCAGTTAGCACTAAAAAGCATGATGGTTTCATAAGATCAAATTATTCTGTATTTAAAGATAAGTATTTACCCTACTCTTCTAAGCTGACTTTACACTCTTTATTAATCGGTAGGACCACGTCTGTAACGGGTATTTCAAAACCTAGCACGCGTACCGTTTCGTCAATTAAGGCTTGCTTGGATATCGGTTTATTAATATAACCGTCCATTTTTATATGCTTACAGGTCACCAAGTCAAATTTAAATGCATCCTCTATTAGCGCTATAATGGGCGTTTTACTATTATCGCTCGTACCTGCTCTAACCATCTTGGTCGTTGCAATACCATCTGGACCCGGGATCTGCATATAAATAATATCGAAGGTGTATTTTTGGATTAGATCAAGACCTTCTAAACCGGTATTAGCAGTAAACACTTGCATGTGCAATTGCGTCAATGCCTGCTGAAAAACAATTTGATTCATTTTATTATCTTCGATCAATAATACTTTTAACCCTGCTAATTTATCTAATGCTAAATCACTACTACCAATAATATGCTGTCTGCGTAATTGATAAGCATGAGGCAATCTTAAATTAATCTTAAATTGTGCACCTTCGCCTAATTTACTTTCTACTTGTAGACGGCCTTGCATTAAGTTAATTAACCGTGAACAAATCGCTAAGCTTAAGCCACCACTCGGTAAATCATTGGATTTATGATTATAAGGTAGCTGCTCGTTATCAAACAAATGCGCGAGTTTAGTCACTGGAATACCAATCCCAGTATCGCTAATCGTAAAAACAATATCTGCTACAACCCCTTCTTCATTCGTGTCATCAATCTTGCTGCAATTGACTTTAAGTTCAACAAAGCCTCTGTCGGTAAACTTCAACGCATTCGCAACCAAGTTGACCAGCACTTGTTGTAACCGAACCGGGTCTCCAATATAAAACCGATGCAGATCATCACTATAATTCAGGCTAAAGCGTACGCGTAAATTGTTATGCACAAACGGACGTAGGGAAGTGTAAACTTGATCGAGTATTTCTAACAAATCAAAACGCACTTTACCAAGTTCTAAATTACCCGATTCTATTCTTGAATAATCAGTAACATCGTTCAGTACCATCTGCATGTGATTAGCTGAGTGCTTCATTAACTTCAAATATTCTGCGGATTTAATATTTTGTGGCATTTCACAAAGTAACTCAGCAGTACCAAGAATACTATTCATTGGTGTTCGAATATCATTACTTAAACTCTCGACAAATTGCTGCTTAGATTGTGCTAACAGTATTTTATTCACTCGAGGTTCGGTCATTGTCTCTATCTGATCATTCAATAAATTAACTAACCCATCCAATTCTATATAAGGAGAGCTAAATGGCTCATGATGATTATCTTTATCCGCAATCGCGTCATGGCACTTTTGTTGTAGTTTCTCAAATGGCTTGAAGACTAATTTATCTAACACTAATTTTGAAATAACAAGCGAGATTAATAATAGCGGTAATATGGTTAATAAAAGGTTTATTTTTAAGGTAGTAAATACATCGATAAGTAATGGGCTAGCTTGTTGAATAGTAACCTCAATAGCAATAAAAATTCCCGCGATAACCAACGCCAACATCACTAACAATAATGTTCTTATTCTACTGTATAACGAATATTGTAAAATGACTTTACTTGAATCGACCTTGATATCCCGCATATCATGCATCCTTCTATTACCTATCTAATAAATTTAGCTAAAATTGTCAAAATTGCTGCAATAACTAATATTTTTTCATTAATAGCAAATGCACAATGCGCTTTTAAAAAGGGATAATGATTTATTTCTGAAGGCATCCTCTGTTTATGCTGTATAATAGTCAGCAGTCACTAGAAAATAGGGTTGGAATTTGAGCTGTGCTCCTATATAGTTCTCGCCCCTAAATAATTTCTAGCAATTATTTTAATTCTATTTAAGAGGTAGCTTCTTTGCGCTTTCAAGATTTCGGTATCGACCCACGTTTAATCAGTTCAATCGAGCATTTAGGATTTGAACAAGCAACAGAGGTGCAGGAAGCAGCTATTCCACTTATTTTAGGTGGCTGTGACATCATGGCTACATCGCAGACAGGTAGTGGTAAAACCATTGCTTATGGCCTGCCAATATTACAACGTATGTTAAAGCAACGTCGTTTCGAGCACCGCGCTGTACGAGCAGTGATCTTAGCGCCAACGCGTGAGCTTGCGATTCAAGTACATGCAAACATGAAACACTTGGGAATGAGTCTAGATTATCAAATCCAATTGATTATTGGTCGTGAATCTTTCCAGCACCAAGAAAAGCTATTACGTAAAAATCCAGAAGTATTAATTGCGACACCAGGTCGTTTACTTGATCATATCCGTGAAAAAACAATTACGCTTGAGCACTTAGAATTCTTAGTGCTGGATGAAGCTGACCGAATGTTAGACATGGGTTTCCGTGATGACGTATCAGCTATTTCAAACAGCGCGCCAAATGTAAAACGTCAAACGATGTTATTCTCTGCAACGCTAGAGCACGTTGATGTTGCTAATATTTGTAACCAAGTATTACGTGCACCAGAACGTATCGAGATTAACCGCTCGAACGATCAACACGAGAAAATTGAGCAACGCCTATTTTTCTCTGACAACCTGACGCACAAAGAAGAACAATTAGTACATCTTGCTAAAACTGAAGACTATCGCCAACTACTTATCTTCACAGCAACAAAGTTAGATACAGAACGTCTAGCAAAACTATTAGTTGAGAATGATATCAATGCCACTTCAATTCACGGTGACATGTTACAAAATCAACGTAAGCGTACGTTAGAAGATTTCCGTCGTGGACGTGTTGAGGTATTAGTTGCAACAGACGTTGCCGCGCGTGGTCTTGATATTCGCACATTAAGCCATGTTATCAACTTCGACTTACCAATTAACCCTGAAGACTTTATCCACCGTACTGGTCGTACAGGTCGTGCAGGCGCAACAGGTATTGCAATCTCTTTAGTAAGCCCGAAAGACTGGACTTCATTTGGCAAGATCCAAAGTTACTTAAAAGTTAAACTACCTTGCACTATGTTGGAAGGTTTTGAAGCTAAGTTTAAAGGCTTTAAACCAAAACCGGCGAAAAAACGTTTACCAGAAAGTAATAAAGGGCGTCCAACTAAACTCGCTCGTAAAGGTGATAAAAACGCACCGACACACAAGCAGAATACAGCTCCTAAGCAAGATAAAAAACAAGCGATGCGTGATTCAATGGCAAGTGCCGTGGATGGCGGTTTCGCACCGATGAAGAGAAAGCCAAGAGCTGAAATCATCGATGATGGTCACGAAGAAGATTAATACTAAAAACCTGCTCCCGAGCAGGTTTTTTTATTTATACTGGTTGTATCTTTTTGTTTATACTGTTTTATAAGGCACTTTATGAAACAGTGTAAACCAACTTAGCTCACAGGAGAGCAACCATGGCAGGATTAAGTTTAATCGCCCTACTCGATGATATTGCATCGGTACTGGATGATGTGGCACTGATGACTAAAGTCGCCGCAAAGAAGACGGCTGGCGTATTAGGTGATGATCTCGCACTTAATGCTCAGCAAGTGTCAGGTGTGAGTGCTGACCGTGAACTCCCTGTTGTTTGGAAAGTGGCTAAGGGTTCTTTTAAGAACAAAGCGATCTTAGTGCCAGCAGCCCTACTCATCAGCGCTGTAGCACCTTGGTTAATTACCCCATTATTACTTATCGGTGGCTTGTTTTTATGCTTTGAAGGTGCCGAGAAACTCCATCATGCTAAATCCACATCCGCTCATGAAGATAACAGCGATGATGATGTATTAGCGGGACTATCAGTTGAAGAATTTGAAGATAAAAAAGTCAAAGGCGCAATTAGAACAAACTTCATTTTATCTGCCGAGATTATTGTTATTGCCTTGGGCACAGTACAAATACAATCCTTAACAACCCAATTAACCGTGGTAAGTTTAATCGCCGTATTAATGACAGTCGGGGTTTATGGCCTTGTTGGCACGATCGTCAAAATGGATGATGTCGGTTTATATCTCGTTAATAACAGCCAAGCAAAAAGTATCAAACACTACCTCGGTAATGGGCTACTGACTTTCGCGCCAAAACTAATGCGTTCATTAGCCGTGATCGGGACAATTGCAATGTTTCTTGTTGGCGGCAGTATTGTCATTCACAGTATTCCAGGCTCTCACAATATTATCCATATACTACTGGCGATGTTACCTGATGCATTCGCGCATAATGCTATTGTGACCGGAGTGATACCTGTGTTGATTGATGGCTTAATGGGATTACTGGCAGGATTCATTGTGCTAATGGTGGTGACTGGCATACAAAAACTAAGAAACTAAACTACATAAAAACATGAGTAACGAACGATAATGAGGACACCATCATATATCTGTGTCACAGTCGTTACTCATCAATCAATGTACGTATTAATCGTTAAAGCTTAACACCAAACCTCAGGTTTAATCGCAATACTTGTCTCGCCAGATAGCACTTGAATATCACCATCTTGGATCATCAATTGCAATTCCATATTACGACTATATAGCTGTGCCATCAGCTCTGCCGTTTCATCATTAATGAATTGAATTGATAAGTTATCTGCACTGTATTTTATCTTCTTAAACCACAATGCCGCACTACGGTCACCATAAGTATAGATAGTCGCTTTCTCAGATTGATTACTCGCTTTTTTAAGACGTTTGTCTGATGGCTGACCTAAATCAATCCAATGTTCAATCACATCAATATCAGATTTAAACCAGATATCTGGTTCTTCATCTTCGCCTAAGCCTTTAGTAAAACTTAAACGTGCTTCAGCATCAACATTTAGCATCCAAGCAAGTAGACGTAACATCAGACGGTTATCGTTCTCAGATGGGTGCTGAGCCAGCGTCAGGGGAATATCATTAAGATAAACATGATTATCAAGATCAACGATTGATACTTTTGCTTTTAAAATTGTTGCTGTTAATGCCATGGAAATCACTAATAAAGGGAATATGACAGGCATGATACACCAGTCTTTAGAGCAAGAAAGCTTAAGCCCAAAAAAAAGCCTAATAATCGCAAATTGCTTTCACAACCTGCCGACTATTAGGCTTTATCGAACCTGTTTAACTAATGTTTTATAACATCATTAAACCACTTCGATTGGTCCACCGAACGAATTAACTGCCGGTGCTTTCCCCTTAAACTTCTCAAACTCAACCTGACACGTATTTGCCGATGTAGCTTGAGCAAGTTCTGAAGAACCGATATCCAATGTTAGGTTATTTGGATCGCCATAAGTACAAAGTGAACCTATGCTTTCATCTTCAGGACCATACCAAGCACCCTCTTCAATACGAATAACATTCACAGGGTAGTTATCATCAACTACCGCACCCGCTAACAACTGACCACGGTCATTGAATACACGTACGATGTCGCCATCTTTAATGCCACGTATCTTCGCGTCTGCAGAGTTCATATAAACTGGTTCACGACCTTGAACGGTGTAAGTAGCACGGAATTTTTCTGATTCACACATTTGTGAATGCAGGCGTTTGTTCGGGTGACAAGACTGCATCCATACAGGGAATTTAGCTGATTTTGGACCACCATGTGAACGTTCTGTTTTTTCGAACCACATAGGGTGACCTTTACAGTGCTCATAACCAAAACGCGCAATCTTACGGCTGTAAATTTCAATGAAACCAGATGGTGTACCCAGTGCATTAACTTCAGGATCTTCACGGAAATCGGCATGACGCGTCCAGTTTTCACCGTCACCAAAGTGGAAGTAACCTTCTTTCCAGAATTCATGGAAGTCAGGCATATCCCATTTACCAACATTCGCATCTTTTGATTTGTTATACAGTTTTTCTAACCACTGAACTTCACTCTTACCTTGAGTATACTCTTTGCTCTTACCCCAACGTTTCGTTAGTTCAGTAAAGATCTCAAAGTCAGTTTTAGATTGGAACAGCGGGTCAACTAGCTTCTTCATCCCTAGTAAACCTTTCGCGCGGTATGAACCATAGATATCTAAATCGTTACGTTCATACTGCGTACAAGCTGGTAACACGATATCAGAAAAACGACACGTTGCGGTCCAGTTATAATCAATCGCGATCACAGTTTCCAGTTTCTGGAATGCCGCTTTCATGTTGTTACGATCTTGATGACGATGCCAAGGGTTACAACCCGTGAATACCATCATTTTGATATCAGGGAAGGTGATTTTTGAGCCATTGGCATCAATCACTTTACCTGGATTTTTCAGCGCATCAACAAAGCGTGCTACAGGGATCGTAGAACTCGCGCCTTTGAAATCTTTGCTTTCATGACGTGGTTTTTGACCTGAATCTGGGTTACGTGGGAATGAACCTGCACCAACTGCACCAGAAGTAGGTACACCAATAGAGCTATAGTGATGACCATAGCTGATACCACCGCCAGGTAGGCCTATTTGACCAATCATGGCAGCCAATACCGCGCCCATCCAATATGGTTGTTCACCGTGTTCCTGACGTTGAATTGACCAGCCAAATAAGAATTGAGTACGACCGTTAGTAATTAAACGAGCGAAGTCACGAATGTCATCAGGTGATACGCCACAGATTTCGCTCGCCCATTCAGGTGTTTTTTCAACTTTATCTTCTGTTTCACCCTGCACATATTTCAAGAATTCTTCAAAACCAAGTGCATAAGTATCTAAGAATTTCTTATCATGCAGATCTTCTTTCACCATAGTATGTGCTACAGCAAGCATGAACGGTACATCGGTATGTGGATTGATGTATCTGTGTTCATTACCTAAGAAGTTTTGCGTTTTGTTCTTAACCGGATCAACACTGATCACGCGAATTTTCTTTTCAGCAACTTTATCTTTTAGCGCTTCCAGATATTCAAAGCTATCATGGGTTTCACAGTTCCAACCTACTTGTAGGTTTTTCACTGGATCCGTTGCCCATAAGATAATCGTTTTACTATTATCTAGAATTAACGGCCATGATGTACCCGGTGCATATACTTCTGTCGAACCAAGTACGTAAGGCAGAATTGTTTGACCAGCACCCGTTGAGTAATCGCCAACATCTTTCACTGACGCACCGTGCATTGCGATTGCACGCGCCATGTGGCTACCACAGCTATGTAGTTGACCTGTTGCACGCCAACCGTTAGCACCGGTATGTAGACCTGATGGACCATACGTATTCTGAACACGTTCTAATTCTTCGTAGAACATGTCTAACGCTTGATCCCAAGTAACACGGATGAAGCGATTATCACCACGTTGTGTTGTATCACTCTTCTCACGGTTCAGATACCAATCTAAACGAACCATAGGGTAACGAACACGAGATGGACTATAGATAATCCCTTCGATGCCTTGCAGCATGTCCGTTGGATATTTATCTAATTCAAAGGCTTTAACTTCTGTAACCTTGCCGCCGTGGATCTTAGCGCGGAATGCACCCCAGTGCGAACCAGTTAACTTCCATTCAGCACGCTCTGCGATAGTCGCTGCGCTTGCTGTTTTTGGTACTAATAAACTAGGACCAATCACAGCAACTGCTGATGTCGCCATCACACCTTTTAGAAAAGAGCGACGGCTGACAGATACATTTTCATTTTTAGACTTTTTGTCTTTATTAAACATAGTCATACTTCTCTTTGAATTAGTGAGCATCTTTGCTGTAATCTGATGAGTGGTTTTGTAGATACTTCAAGATAACATCGTGTGTATCACCATCTAAGTTCACAAAACCTTGCATGCCAGCAAACATACCAACCCAAGTATTTGCATCGAAATGAGCTTCTGCTGGCTGGGTATGACAAACACTACATGTGGTTTGGTAAGCGTCTTTCGCGTAATCCCAAATGTTTTGTAGGCTTTCTTCATAACCTTTTTTATCAACCCATAATGTGAACGTTACTTGTTCCCAAGGCAGACCCGTTAAATCATCTTCCTTCTTATCACCACGAACGAATAGCGATTCATCTTGTGATGCTTCTTTTGATAATGTTGCTTGCACAATATTTTTAGCAAAATCAAAGTACAGAACGCGACCGTAACCTTTAGCTTTATGCCAAGTCACTAATTCAACTTGCAGGCGGTTGCCAGATTCAGCGATAACTTTAAACTTAGTCGCTGGTGTTAATACACCCAGATACTCAGGTTCTTTATCATCTTTATAAAGTGGGGTTTGCACCAGAGAATAGTACTCTTTACCAATTTCAAATGAGCTACCTTCTAGGTCTTTCGCCATTTTACCCAGTTCACTGATTGCAGAGGTATCCATTTCAGGTAGGTGGTGAGCAATACCTTTATGACAATCTAGACAAGATTGATCACGCTCAGCCGCTTTACGCATTTGTACTTGCGCACGTTCAGACATTTTGGTGAAATCCATGCTCTTATAGTCATGACAGTTTTTACATTCTAAAGAACCGTTGGCTTTAAATCGAGCCCATTCGTTCTGTGCTAAGTGTAAACGCTTAGATTCGAATTTTTCTTTAGTATCCACCGTACCTAATAACCAACCAAATACGTCTTTACTCGCACGCGCTTTGGCGGCGATTTTGTTTTGCCAGCGATGGGGAACGTGGCAATCAGGGCAAGTAGCACGAACACCACTACGGTTTGACCAGTGAACCGTACTTTGAATTTCTTGATAGTTATTTTCTTTCATACTATGACAAGAAATACAAAATGCTTCTTGATTGGTCGCTTCTAGCGCGGTATTGAATCCCCCCCAGAAAATAACACCGGCAATAAAAGCGCCACAAGTCACAACACCTAAAGAGATATGTTTACTTGGTTTATTAAACACACGCCAAGAGCGAGCGATTATAGAGAATAATTTTTTCATTACTGTAATACCTGGATAATGAGTAATTGGTTAATTTGATTAATGCGAAGGTAGGCCAAAAAGGATATGACTCATCCAAATGACAAAACCATAACCAAATACACTAACGGTAGCGAGGATTGGAAATAAGAACACAGTTAAAAAGACAAATAACTTCCATTCGCCCTTCTTCTCGACGTTCTTGACCTCTACATTGCTTGCTTGTTGTTTCATCTCAAATTCCTGCAGCTAGATGATATATAAAATTAGAGTTTAGGACAGTGTAAAGTAAGGTCAAGGATAAATAGTTGCAGCAGATCAAAGAAGTTTATTATTCTTAATAAAAACGTAGTAAGCAGTATAAAATGTCAGCAATAAATGCAAGACCAAAACCTTAGTGGTCCCTGGTGACACAAATACACTATTTCACTCTAACCATTAACGAAATCAACAAGAACAAAGCATATATGGTAGGTTCTACCCATCCAGATTTAACCGATAAATAATAATGAAGGGGAGTTAGCAGGGCAACTAAATAAATTAAACTGTGCAATTTTTTCCAACTCAGTCTCATTTTACGTCGCACCCACATTGGAGAGGTTAATGCTAATAATAGTAAAATAATAAAGGCAATCATGCCAAGCCAAATATAGGATCTTTTTATCAGCTCTTGAAGAAATAAACCGAGATCTCCCCCCAAATCAAGCCAGACAAAAGCAGCTAAATGCAGCGTTGCGTAGAAAAAACAATATAAACCGACAAGACGACGGGTTGAAATTAATAGCCCTTCTTTGTAACGTTTTGCCAAAGGTGAAATAGCCAAAGTGGCGAGTAATAAGTTTAATGCGCCTTTACCCAAAAAATGGATCACAGCTTGCACTGGATCACCACCCAATGTATCAGCATTAATTGCTAACCCGAGATATACTAATGGCATAATGGCAAATATATGAATATAAGCCTTTAGATACGGCATACGTTTGTAGGTCAGCACTGGCATAACTAAATATACCTCTTCAGATCCATACCTTGATATAAGCTAGCGACCTCTTCAGCATAACCGTTGAAAGGTAATGTTTTTATGCGTTTAGAAGAAAAAACACTGCCATTACCAATACGACGTTCAGACGCTTGGCTCCAACGCGGATGATCCACAACTGGATTAACGTTGGCATAAAATCCATATTCACGAGCAGCAAGACGATTCCACGTAGTTGGTGGTTCTTTTTCTAATAAATGGATTTTAACAATTGATTTAATACCTTTGAAACCATATTTCCACGGTACAACCAAGCGGATTGGCGCACCATTTTGTGGCGCAAGAGTTTTACCAAACGTACCGACAGAAAGCATGGTTAATGGGTGCATCGCTTCATCCATACGTAAACCTTCGACATAGGGCCAATCAAGATTACCACCCAGATAAGAAGATGCTTGCCCCGGCATTTGTTGCGGATCATATAGGGTTTCAAACGCGACATATTTGGCTTTCGAGGTGGGATTGGCTTTTTTAATAATTTCAGCTAATGAAAAACCGGTCCACGGGATCACCATTGACCATGCTTCTACACAACGCATGCGATAAATACGCTCTTCCAAATCAGCCACTTTAAATAAATCGTCATATCCTAAGGTGATTTCTTTTTCCACCTCACCAGTTATCGTCAGAGTCCATGGTTCGACCTTAAAGTTCTGAGCATTTTTTTGGGGTTCTGTTTTCGCCGTGCCAAACTCATAAAAGTTATTATGTGACAGTACTTTTTTTTCAGGCGTCCAGATCTCACCATCAGCGTAATCTTTACTGCCAATGAATTGCAATGGCGATTGCACAAACACCTGACTGTTAGCTTTTTTCTTACCGCTATCAAAAATATCAAAGATACTCGCTTGCGCTGGACTCGCAGCAGCTAAACCAACACCAGCAAGTCCTAATTGTTTGAGGAATTGTCGACGTTGCTGATAAACAGGTTCCGCAACAACATCATTTTCACTTACTTGAGATTTTTTTTTACATTTAATAATCATTCCGTTACCTGCTTGGTTAATTTCCCATATACTAATCATGAGCTATTTAAGCAAATTGTTCATCACAGAATTATCACAATAGCGGCACAATCTTATATAAATACAGTCTCAGTTCTCACGTTGCTTTTATGATTTTTTATAAGACCGTTTTTTTGTCGGCTTTTTCTTAAAACGGCCACCAGTAGGTTTACTACTAGATAGACCGCGTAAGCCATCCGGTAGCGTTGCTTTAGCCTGCTCAATCATGCCTTCAAGCTGCTGTAATAAACCGCCCATAAAATGCTGGTAGCAGGCTTCTTTTTTACTGATACCATCAAGTACAGATTCCCATTGAGCTGTCATATCCGGTAAGGTTGCCGATTCAGGTAACGCATTAATCAAACCTTTACCCGCGTCCGTAGATAAAATCAGTTTGTTATTACGCACCAAGAAATTACGTCTAAATAACAGTTCAATAATCCCCGCACGCGTGGCTTCGGTGCCGAGCCCATCGGTATCTTTTAAAATTTTACGGATCTCACTATCTTTTACATAACGAGAAATCCCGGTCATTGCAGCAAGTAAAGTTGCATCACTAAAATGCTTCGGTGGTTGGGTTTGTTTTTCGACACATTCAGCGTGCTGGCACAAAACCGACTCACCTTTTTTAATAGTCGGTAATTGCGCGGCCAATTCTTTTTCAGCTTCAGTTTGCTTGGCATTACTCGCTGCTGATTTCGGAAATAATATTTTCCAGCCTTGTTTTAAGGTCATTTTGGCTTTCGCGATGAACAAACCACCAGCGATAGTTATCTCTGCAACCGTGTCCGCGTATTCATAAGGTGGATAAAACTGACATAAATATTGCCTTGCAACTAATTCATAAATGTTTTTTTCGCTACTGTTAAGACGCTCTACACTGCTACTTTTTTCGGTGGGGATAATGGCATGGTGGGCCTCAACTTTACTGTCGTTCCAAGCTTTGCTCCGTAAACTTTGATCAGCATTTAAGGCTGCTTGCTGCAATGACTCACTGGTTTTGGATATTGCGTTAATCACCCCCCCACGATGTCCGTAATGTTCCTTGGGTAAATAACGGCTGTCTGAGCGCGGATAAGTAATGAGTTTATGTCGTTCGTATAATGCTTGGCAGGTATCTAATACTTGCTGTGCACTCATACCAAAACGTTTCGCACCATCAATTTGCAGTGAAGAGAGGTTATATGGCAGTGGCGCGGCTTGTTGTTTATTTTTCTTTTCCAACTTAGTGACTTCGCCCGTTTGGCCCTGGACGCGACTGACCACATTTTCAGCCAATTTTTTTACCAATACCCGACCGTCTTCATCCATATACGGACGACAAGCTTCACTCGGTTTCCACTTGGCCGTGAACATCTCTTGCTGTTGGGTTTGTAAATGCACCAACACTTCATAAAAAGGTTTACTGACAAAGTTAGCAATCTCAATATCACGTCTCACCACTAAACCCAAAATTGGGGTTTGTACACGCCCGACAGACAAAACGCCTTGATAACCAACTTTTTGCCCCTGTAGCGTATAAGCCCGAGTCATATTCATGCCATATAACCAATCGGCACGTGAGCGTGCTAATGCCGACACAGATAAGGGAATATAATCACTGTTTGCTTGTAAATTATTCAAGGCTTTTTTCACCGCAGCAGGGTTAAGATCACTGATCAATAAGCGCTGTGCGGTATTTTTCTTTTTCGCTGGGGTTTTAAGAAATTCAATCACTTCATCCACCAACAATTGCCCTTCTCGATCCGGATCACCAGCATGCACAAGACTCGTGGCCTTTTTAACTAGCCCTCTCAATACGGTCAGTTGTTTACTGGTATTAGGCTTTTTCTTTAGTTGCCACGTTTCAGGCACGATAGGCAAGTGTTCTAAACGCCACTTTTTAAATGCTTCATCATAGGCATCCGGCTCTGCTTGTTCGAGCAAGTGGCCAATACACCAAGACACGACATCACCGTTACCGACTTCAATATAACCTTGTTGTTTCTTATGCGGTTTAGGTAACACATCGGCAATAGCACGACCAAGGCTGGGTTTTTCGGCAATATAAAGTTTCATGATGTTAACAATTATGGACTGTATGAATAAACAGTTAATGTAGCTAATTTCAACGTGTAAGTCTATGACTTAAAAATGAGGTGTTAGATGAGAGTAGATTAACGTATTAAATGAAAGCTGATACGTTAATCTGTTATCGATAGGCAGCGTGATTAAATCACACGATTGCGCGGCCTAAATATTCGACTAAGGCTTCAGAAAGGTTTAACCATTCATCTTCAGGAACATATGCACTTGGATCGTCTTCATCATATTCACCAAACTCTTCCCAATACACTTCACGTACTGCACACGCAAATTCATTGTTTAATTCAGCCATTTCTGCAATGCTGCCAAACCAAACAATATGGCGTAAATCGACCGTTAATTCGTTGATGTGCTCGATCCACTCTGCATCAGATTGCGTTTGTTCTTGTAGCACTTCAAAACGCTCTTTCGCGGCATAAACTAACTCTTCGTCCATTTCACCGGTGTCGGCCAAAATAGCGAGATACTCATCATAAATAAACTCAACGGCCTGTTCGCGGCCATTACACCAGTGTAGCTTAGTGCCTCTGCTGCCTAATACTGATGCATTGTAAGAATCATCAATATGCACGATAGCCCAGCTATCTGTAAATCTACTCATGGTTTTCTCTTTAGTTTATGTAACGACAGATTATCAATAGCTATTATAACCAAAAATCGTTACGCTTGTATCTAACTAGATAATACAGGCAATGGATATGAGCACAAATAAACAACCAAAAATTGCAATAATAGGCGCGGGCTGGTTAGGTAAACCGCTAGCACGACAGCTATTATCGCAAGACTATCCGCTTACCGTCAGTTGTAGCCATACCGTAAAATCATCAAGTTTAGTTTCTCAAGGTATCCCAGCAGTAAGCGCTACCCTTAGCGATGAACCACAAGGTGACTGGAAAAGCTTGTTAAGCAATAAAGATATTGCCATCTGTCTGTTACCGGCCAGTAAGGGAAATCATGCCAGTTCACCATTAGCGGTACAAATTGAACAGTTGTTAGCACTACTCAAAGAATACCAAGTCGGTAAATTGATCTTTATTAGTTCCACCAGCATCTACCAAAAAACAGACCAAGCATTAACCGAAACATCTCTCTTAAATCCAAACAGTACTGTGTATGCGGCAGAACAGTTAATTCAGCAACAACAAGATATTGATTTCACTATTATCCGCTTTGCAGGACTAATTAGCGCAGACCGAAATCCAACGCGGAGCTTGTCAAAAAAGAGTGGCAACGGGCATATATTTGACGCGGGAGAATCACCTGTAAACCTGATTCATCAATATGATGCAGTTGGGGTCATTGAGCAAGTGATCAAGCAACAATGTTGGGGTGAAATATTCAATGCCAGTTGTGATCACCATCCCAGCAGAAAAGTATTCTATCAGCAAGCAGCCAAACAACTGGGTATTACTATTCCAAGCTTTACAGCTAAGAACAGCAAACCACATTGCATCATTGCCAACGAGAAGTTAAAGCAACGATTAAACTACCAATTTACACATCAGTCAGCTACAGATTTAGTAATTTAGGTTTTGGCATTTGACTTGGTTTGAGGCTATCAAAACAATACAATGACATGAGAATAGGATGACGAAACCAAATGCGCAGGCGGCCCCAACGAGAAATAGTCTTTACTTGTTTGGAGACAACAGGGGTATAGCATACAGCTGTGCAGGTTACACAGGTGGGTTTTTCTATACCACTTTCACAAAATGCTAGCTTACGCGCGGTCATTTGCTGTAAACGTTCGCACTCACGACACACTTTGCCTTGGTATACATGATGCTGCTTACAATACATAGCGATCATTGCATTTTGCAGGCGCATTTCGCGGTTTAAACGTGGCTGTGCTAAAGTTTCAGTAACTGTTTTCATCGTATATCTATCTTATCTATTAGCCAATTTAACGGTTTAGTAAATCCGTCAATAACTTGGTTAAACAATAAAATAAGTCTTGTATAAATTCAGAAGAGCGCAATTAGAACAGTAAAATAATCGAACTGCAAGACAAAAAACTATGCGTTTAGTTTGCATTCGTTTTTTTCCCTTACTCTATTTATCACGCCGTAATAACGCAATAACAGTCTGCATTACTGCCCAGCCTGCACTAAGCCTATAGTGACGGCATCTTTCGTTAATAGCTCAGGTAATAGCTTTCCTTGTGGCAATGCCGGACCAAACACCTGATTAAATGGAATTGCATAACGACCATGGCGTTTGAGATAAGCTTCAATTTGACTATCCGGCTTAGTCCAGTCTCCCATCATCGCTACAACGTTATCCGCATTTAAACGGGCGATAATATCACTACGTTGCAGCACTGCACGTTCATTCACGACACAGGTAATACACCAATCGGCAGTAATATCGATAAACACGGTTTTTCCTTCCGCTACATATTCCGCAATCTTTTCAGGCTCAAATGCCTGCCAGTGTATTTCTGATTCAGACTGGGTACCGCTGCGCTGTAATAACTTCACAGACTCAGGCGACCAAATAATGGTATTCGCCAACAGCAGATATATTGCAAATGTCGTGACCAGTGATTTAGGGCCCGGTTTCACGATTAAGAGAATCACCATCGCACAAATAATGACGCTAAAAGTAACCCACAACATCATGCTTAGATGTGCTTGCAGCAGCCAAATTAGCCACACTAACGTCGCGCAAAGTAAGGCAGCTAGAAACTGACGAAAGCGCACCATCCACAGGCCCGGCTTTGGCATCACTTTTACGCTATTTGGCCACATCGCGATAAGTAAATATGGCAGTGATAAACCCAAGGCTAAACCACTAAATATCACCATAATCTGCCAGCCTGAGCCAGCTAAGGCAAAGGCAACCGCGGTACCTAAAAAAGGCGCAGAGCAAGGCGTTGCTAACAACACAGCAAAGATACCTTGATAAAAATGCCCTTTATTAGAGCCAGACAGCCTATCCATTAAACTTTGTGGTAACTGCACATCAAATTTATCTAATAAATTTAATGCAAATAACAACAATACCGGGATCATGATCAATAAGAACGCAGCCGATTGGAATTGCACTCCCCAACCAAAACCAATACCGAAATACTTTAAGCCTATGAAAAGTAATGCCAGCAACCAAAACGCCACAAAAATACCAGCGGCGCTTAATAAAAAGTTAACCCGTCGTTGCGCACTCGATTCACTAACCGATTCAACCACACCTAATAATTTAATCGACAAAACCGGCAATACACACGGCATTAAATTAAGAATCAAACCACCAACAACCGCCAGCAGCAACATGTATATCCAACTTGGTAAGGTTTGTTCTATCACGGTGGGTTTAATCGTATCAGTAAATGTAATACCCCCGCGTTTATTAGTTAGCGTTACTTTTAACACTTGTTGAGGAGCTAATCGAGCAGGCGTGCCAGCCATATCTTCAGCGCGCATAATTAAGCGAGTAACATCGTCTTGTTGGCTTATTTCAGGCTGACTAAATAACGTAAAATCCACCCCTTCAACAAAGCCATCAAGCACTGGTGTTGTTAACCCTACTATTTCAATTAATAATTGTGATGATGCACTGTCCCAACCGAACTGTTGGATAGAAGCCGACGTGGCACTAATATCCACCGGAACATTAGCGACGTAAGGCTGTAGCTGTGCACTTGAGGCTTTATCAATGCTGCTTGCTGTTGCGGGGAGATTTAATACCAGATTCACTTGTGCACGTATGCACACTTCACGACACACTAACATAGTCGTTTTAGCTTGTAACACTAAGGCTTTACTGGGATCAATAACGGTAACTTGCAGAGGATAAATAATTTCGTGTTTGTAACCATAAGTCTCAATGTCATACACCATCATGCGCTGCGGTATCGGCCATAACCATTCAACACCCGCTAAATTTTCAGAACCTTGCCAGTCAATACTCGGTGGTGCACCAGCTAGTCCAGGTGAACTCCAATAAGTTTTCCACTCATCATCTAAGGTTATTTTTAACCCCATGGATAATATCGTTGCACCGTTAACGCCATTAGTCGTTGATAACAACTGCGCAGTAGCCACCTTAGCCGCAGGATCAAATGCACTAGCACTTTGTTCCGCATGAACGAAAGGAGAAAGTAATAGGCAGATCAAAATATAAAATCGCATTTAATAAGTTCCCAATTTTTACACTACACCTATCTTAAGTCAGCGACCTTAAGATAGAAAATTAAAAATGTATGTATACCTCATTCATTATCTAACCCCGTCATAATTAGATATACTTCTCGCCGAAGACGTCACTAACACACGTATTAAGATGGATATGAAATTTATCCCCCTTAATCGATTTAATCACATCACTTTTTACAATGGGCAATTAAAATGGATTACGTATTTGTTAAACACATGCACATGGGCATGGCTTACCTTAGTATCAGTTTCTTTATTTTCCGTTCAATTTTGTCGGTCACAGAATCAGCATTATTACAAAATAAGGTGATCAAAATATTGCCGCACATCATTGATACACTGCTTATTTTGTTAGCTGGTCACTTAATGATGACAATCCAACAATATCCATTTACTGATGCTTGGCTAACAGCAAAACTAATCGCCCTTATTGCTTATGTTATCGTGGGTACAATAGCAATTAAACGAGGTAAAACAGCCATTATACGTATGTGGGCAAGTGTCGCTGCGGTTGCAATTTTTGCTTATATTCTGGGTGTCGCAAAAAGCCATGATGTGATGTCGTGGTTAGCACTCGCTTAAGGGGTTTATATGGCAGTATCGGCACTATTACAACAATACAGCACATTATTCCAGCCGTCAGGTAAACCCGTATTGGATTTGGCCTGTGGCGCAGGTCGCAATGGTCTGTATCTGCATCAACAGCAGATACCCACTATTTTTGCCGATCAAAACCAGACTGCATTAACCAGTATAGCGGCTGTACCGGGGGTGAGTACCGAGCAATGCTGGCAAATTGACTTTGAACATGGCGAACAACAATTACCTGCTAGTCACTATCAAGGCATCGTGGTATTTAGGTATTTACACCGTCCACTCATTGATGCAATCAAGCAATCAGTATGTTCCGGCGGCATTGTGATCTATGAAACTTTCACTGTCGAGAACAGACAATTTGGTCGACCTAATCGAGATGCATTTCTATTACAGCTGGGAGAATTAAAAGCGATGTTCAGTGACTGGGAGTGTTTGCATTATTTTGAAGGGATTGAACGTAATCCAGACCGCGCAATTGCACAGATAGTCTGTAAAAAACCATAAAAAAAGCGCCATGTTGAATCATCAACATGGCGCCCTTATCACAATCCGTTATTAAGCACGGATAAAGTCAATGTGTTGTAATTTTGGCTTGAACGCGTGGCGTTGCATAGCTTTAACTGTAACAGCAACTTCTTTACCATCAACAACAAGCGTGATAACTGAAGAGAAGAACTCTTCGTTACGCTGTGCGTTGTTAACTGTATCGTGATCTAATTCGATAGAGATAGCTTCTTCGCCTTTACCGTAGATTACAGCAGGGAATTTGTTAGCGTGACGTAGGCGGCGGCTCGCACCTTTCCCAAGGTCTGAACGTACTTGTGCTTCAAAAGTGAAAGACATAATCTTTTCCTAATAAGTAGTAATGTTTAGATCCGAACTAAAATCCGGATAAGTAAGCGTCTTTTAACTGCTGCCTGCGACCGGGCAACAACAGTATAATTAACGGGTGCGGATAATACCATGCCAGCCTTACCACAACAAGTAAATGCACAGAACTAAAAAGATTCCGCCTATTTGAAATAAGGAAAATTCGGATTTATCGGCAATAAATACTGTTCCCTCTCTTCAATATATATTTAAATAAAAAAACAAACCGCCAAATAGAGTCTAAACACGCCGAATATAGCCAACTAATAAAACAAAATAAAGAATAATACCCTTCAATATGGGACTGCTATGCAACAGATTTAGAATATTATAATTAACTGAAATTGCATTTTAAATCACGCCTAAATTAGAATGATCAAACAAAAAAATAACGTATCACAACACAATAGGAATGCTTATCTCTAAAGTAAGTTTGAGATCACTAAACCGAGTATTTCAATAAGTTAATACTACTTTAGATAAAGTCTATGCTGCTATACTGGAAATATTAACTATCCCTAATATCAACGATAATACTTTAGGATCTTGTATGCTGGACTCAACATTAATTAAGTTAAGCGAAGATGATAACCAAGCCGAAGTCCGTCTGATCCCAAATAAACATGCGCCACTCGAAATAACTGATTTACTTGAGTTACTGAATGTAGAGCCTTTCAATCAACTATCCCCTATTCTTTCGAACCTTGAAGAAGCTGCCACCCAAATAAATAAATTTGCTGGTAAACGCGCTGACGAAGAAGAATTCATCTTTATTCTAGCAGAGCGTAATAATTGTAAAATTGATATCAGCCTCAATGAAGACAGCATGCAAGCAGAAATGAACTTAACGGCTGCCTGGGGTGACAACCAAATTTCAATTGATGATATTTTAGCTGAGCTCACTAGCAGCAACATCCACCTTGGTATTGATAAACAAAAAATAGCTGAACAACTGACACAACTCTCGAGTCTATCACCCGGTGAACAAATTAAGATTATTGTTGCCGAAGGCCAACTCCCAATTAATGGTAAAGATGCCGAATTGAAACGCCAAGTATCATTAGCCCGAGAACGATTATTACAACCACAAATACAAGCTGATGGTAATGTTGATATGCGTAACCTTGGTGAAATAAACATGGTTAAAAATAACGACGTACTCATCGAAAAAATACCGGCAGATGATGGCACCAAAGGGTTCAACTTACTCGGTAAAGAGCTATTACCAAAGTCAGGTAAAGACGCTAAGCTACAAGCCGGTCCAGGTACCCGTATCGACCCAAACAATCCATTAAGACTACTTGCGACTATGACCGGACAAGCCGTTGAGGTCCGAGGCGTATTGCAAATTGATGATATGCTAACAATTAAGAATGTAGATATAGGCACAGGTCATATTACGTTTAAAGGTAGCATTTTAATCACAGGTGATGTTGACGCCGAGATGATAGTGAAAAGTAGTGGCGACATCACCGTTATGGGGTTTGTTGACTCCGCAACCTTGGAAGCAGCAGGCGATGTTATTGTCAATAAAGGCATCTTAGGCCGCCAATTAACAAATAAGAGTAACAATCAACAACTCGCGACCAAGATTAAAGCACAAGGACAAATACGCGCTCAGTTTGTACAATACTCCGAGTTAACTGCCGTTGGTGACATTACGATTACAAAGCAATTATTACATAGTGTGACTCATACCCAAGGAAAGCTGACCGTGAGTGATGGCTTTAACCGCCATGGTGATATCATTGGTGGTACTGTGAACGCGGATAATGGCATTGTTGTTGTCAGTATTGGGGCAACATCAGGTACCAAAACTGAAATTTTTTGTGCCATGCAAGAAGATGAAATCCGAGGGCAAGTACAAAACCGTAGCCTAGAATTCAAAACGTTAGTTGAAAAAGATGATTCGCTGTGGATTAAAATTAATAATTTACCGCCAAAAGATAACTGGAAACATGATCACGGTATCGTTACTGAAATCAAAGAAATGCTGTATGAAAAAAATAGATTTAACCAACGACGTGTCAATGATGAATTAGAATTACAACAGTTACAACTTGAATTAGATCAATATTTTCACGTACACAATATCGAAGTAAGTAAATGCATATTCGATAACGTCACCTTACATATAGGTACAGCATCAACCGTGACTCAGCGAGAATACGGCCCTTGCCGAGTCATATATAAAGATAAACAAATTGGTTTTGATTATGCTAATCATAATTAGATAATAAATACCTTGCTCACTAATTTTATATTTTCAAACAAAAAGACCTAAGTGATCACTTAGGCCTTTCTTTCAATATATGAGCTTAACAAACTTACAGACTTGCTAGTGCTTGAGTAAAATCAGCCAATAAATCGTCAGTATCTTCAATACCAATTGAACAACGGATCATATTCTCACTAATACCCGATTCCTGTCTTGCCGCTAGGCCAATTTCATGGAAAATAGTTGGCGCAACAGGTAATGCTAAGCTGCGGTTATCACCTAAATGTGTAGCGCCTATCACCAGCTTCAACGCATTTAAAAATTGACAACAATCCAAGCCTTCTTTCAAGTCTAAACTTAACATTGCCCCTGATGCACCAAATAATGATTTAGCTCGAGCATATTCAGGGTGTGATTCCAGACCTGGATAATAAACACGTTCAACTTTTGGATGATTCTCTAACATCAATGCTAAAGCCAATGCCGAACTTGACGATTGTTTTACACGCAGTGCCATTGTTTCTGAACCTAGCGCTAATTGGCCAGCCGACTCAGAACTAAGGCATGCACCCATGTCACGTAACCCTTTCTTCTTCATTTGCGCATAGCCCCACATAGCAGGATCACCTTTACGGTATGCTTCAAAGATATTTGGATATTGTGACCAATCAAATAAACCAGTGTCAGTGACAGAACCGCCAATTACATTACCGTGTCCACCAAAATACTTTGATAGTGACGTAACAATAAGATGACATTTCACCGCTTTAGGCTGGAATAAATAGGCTGATGTTAAAGTATTATCAACAACATATAATAAACCTTTGGCATCACATAATTCGCCAATTTCAGCTAAATCACAAACTTGGGTCGCCGGATTAGCAATTGTTTCTACAAACACCATTTTCGTATTTTCTTGGCAAGCAGCGGCAACGTTAGCAACATCGGTTGCATCAACTAACGTCACTTCAATACCGAAACTTCTTAATGTGCCAAATACACTTGAAGTATTACCAAATAAGAAACGGCTGGCAACAATATGATCACCACTTTTTAATAAAGTCAAAAATATCGCGACAATCGCCGCCATACCAGAGCTAAAACAGAGTGATGCTTTACCCTGTTCCATTTCGCAAATCATATTTTGTAACATATCAATCGTTGGCGTAGCTTGACGAGCATAGGCTTGGCCGGCTTGGCGACCTTGGAAGATATCGATAAGATCTTGAATGTCATCATAACCATAAGTGGCAGAGTTATAAATGGGTGCATGAATAGCACCAAACTCTAAATTTTGATTGTGATCATGATGAACTAAATGAGTAGTGAATCCCTGCTCTTTCATTGTTATTCCTTCATACAACAAATTGACGTTAACCTCATTATTGATCAGGACGAGGTTAACTTATAGCATTTCTATCATTTATAATTAGCGGTGAAGATTATGGGTGAACACCACGGCTAATTGGATTTTGCAATGAGATCAATGTTTCTGTCGACTGTACTTCTTCAATCTGCTGAATTTTATCAATCAATACTTTTTGTAATTCATCAATCGAACGCGTCATCAACTTAACAAAAATATTGTAATTACCCGTTGTGTAATATGCTTCAACAACTTCATCTAACGCTTTTAATTGCGCTAACGCAGAAGGGTAATCTTTTGCGCTCTTTAAATTAATACCAATAAAACAACAAACGTCATAACCGAGTTTTTTCGGGCACACTTCAACTTTTGTGCCTAGAATGACACCTGTTGACTTCATTTTTTCGACACGAACATGGATAGTACCCGCACTTACATTAAATTTTTTCGCCAGTTCAGCATAAGGAACACGTGCGTTAACCATGAGTGCATTAAGAATTTTTTTATCTAATTCATCAAGATGAGCATTAAGCGACATTACAACTTTTCCGATCATAAGTAACAATACAAGAAGTCGATTATAACGCTAAAACCCTAATCATCTAGCGTATAATTTGAATAATCTTGAAAAAATACCACCTTTTTGACTGCATAACTGAGATTTCCCCACTATTTCATTAATTAGCCTTTAAGTTACATCTAAATTAAAATAAGTTTCACAACAAAATTAAAAAGACTATTGGTCACATAGCAAGCTTGAGTTACCATTTCGGCCTGCACACAATGCAATTTTTCATTCAGGTAATTTAATGTCTCAACAAGAATACAATCTTATCGTCGTACTCGGCGCGACAGCATCGGGGAAAACACGTTTAGGTGTCGAACTGGCAAAACAATTAAACGGGGAAGTGATCTCGGGTGATTCTCGGCAGGTATATACAGGCTTAGATATTGGTTCAGGCAAAGATTTAGCTGAATATGGCGAAGTGCCTTATCATTTGATTGATATTATAGAACCCGGTAAAGAATATAATGCGTTCCAATTTCAACGCGATTTTTTCCAAGCGTTTAACGACATCAACCAGCGAGATAAGTTACCCTTACTTGTCGGCGGTACAGGCCTGTACATTGATGCTGTTGTTGCCGGTTATGAATTTGTGCAAGTTGATAAAAATATTACCCAGCGTGAGCAGTTTGCCAATATGGCACTCGAAGCGGTACAAGAAATTTTACTTGAGTTAGACAACGAAGCGTATCAAGCAACCGATATTACCGTGCGTCCACGTTTATACCGTGCCATCGAAATTGCCCAGTATACAACATCGCAAACCATGCCTTCGGTGAAAAAACCTCTACCTGATATTAAGCCACTTTATTTTGGGATCAAATGGGAGCGTAGTGTATTACGCCAACGTATTACTCTACGTTTAAAAGAACGCTTAGAAAACGGCATGATAGAAGAAGTGGAGGGCTTGCTAGCGCAAGGCGTGACACATGAGAAGCTTGAATACTTTGGCCTTGAATATCGTTTTGTCAGCCAGTATGTGGAAGGTAAAATAAGCTATGATGACATGTTTGATAAACTCAATGTGGCAATTCATAAATACGCGAAACGTCAAGACACTTGGTTTAGAAGAATGGAACGCCAAGGCGCAATAATTCATTGGTTAGATGGCACTGGTGATATAAACCAACAAGCGCAAGCTGTATTAAGTCAATTCCAACAAAGTTAACCCTCATCTCGAATAATAATTTAAGCCATAATTACCAACTATAAAAAAGCCACACCGGATGGGTGTGGCTTCTTATCTTATTAACTTAAATATTTATTATCTAAGTTTTTATTATTTAGTTACTTGATGCTCTGGATTATATTTATCCATCACAACTGCACATACTGCATCACCCGTAATATTCAATGCGGTACGCACCATATCAAAGATACGATCTAACGCGAATAATAGTGGTAGGCCTTCGATTGGAATACCCGCCGCTAACAATACAGCAACCACAAGGAATGATGGTCCCGGAACACCCGCTTGACCAATCGCACCTAATGTCGATGTGAAGATAATTGCAGCGTAAGCAGCCATACCTAATTCAACATTAAACATTTGTGCAAAGAACACAGCCACTAGGCCGTAATAAATGGCATTACCACTCATGTTGATCGTGGCACCTAACGGCAATACAAACGATGCAGTTGAGTTAGCAATGTTTAATTCTTTTTCACAAACTTCCAGTGTCACTGGCAATGTCGCCATTGATGACGCTGTCGATAATGCTAACGCTTGTGGTTTCTTCATCGCAGACATGAATTTCAATACTGGCGTATCAGAGAAGAATTTCACAACAAGTGGGTAGAAAATAAAGCCATAGATAATAATCGCAGCAATATAAACAACAAATAGTTTCATTACCACAGCTAGTGCACTAAAACCAAACGTACCAACCGATTCCGCCATCAGACCAAACACACCAATTGGTGCAATAATCATCACGCAGTTAATCATCCACACGAATGCATCGATAATGGTATTTAAGCCATCCATAATTGGTTTTGAACGTTTACGTTCAACTTTCGTTAACGCAATACCAAAGAAGATACTAAATACTAAAATTTGTAGAATGTTACCACTGGTTAACGCACTAAATACGTTAGTTGGGATCATGCCAATAATAGTCTCAAATACACCCGGCAGTGCGCCCTGTTCAGCGGTGACAGCAACGAGACCAACTGTATTTTGAGAGAAATCAACACCAACACCTGGTTCAAATACGGTACCCATCACTAACGCAAGTGCAACAGCAATCGCGGACGTCAACATGAAGAATACAAATGTACCCACACCAATTTTACCGGCAGAAGGACTATCACCTAGATTCGCCGCACCTGCAATAATCGATACAGCAACAAGTGGGATCACTAACATTTTGATCAGATTAATGAATAGAGTACCCAATGGCGCAAAAATGGCAGCATCTTCGCCCATAAAGGCACCGACAGCAGCGCCAATTATCATAGCGACTACAACTTGAAATCCAATATTTTTAACTAGACTTTTTTTATCCTTAAGCAAAACACTCTCCAAATAAGGTTTTAAGCAATACATTATACGTTAACGAAAAAAACGCGGCGAAGATAACACAGCAAGTTAGCCATAAATGTGATCAAACACCAAGTTTTTAACTGTATGCTTGCAATATCAATAACAAAGCACTGCCTTTTTAGGATAAATGATAATTAAGGGTCTAAATCTCCGATTCATCAATCTTTATTGAGTAATGTCATTAATCCACTCACCCGTTCCGTTCGTAATTTAATCGCTTTTTTCATCACGGTAACATTGGTAAATATGTCTAATTTCTCTTTTGCACGGGTAATACCGGTATAAACCAGCTCTCTGGTCAGCACCGGATTAAAACGATTTGGTAAAATCATCACCGTATGTCTAAATTCAGAGCCCTGTGATTTATGGATCGTCATGGCAAAGACTGTTTGGTGTGGCGGTAATCGACTGGGTAGAAAAGATTGCACATTACCATCAGCCATTTCAAAATAAACCCGCATACGATCATCTTCATCTTGCATACAAATGCCAATATCACCATTGTATAAACCGAGGCCATGATCGTTATTGATGATCATAATCGGTCTACCCGCATACCATTCGGACTGATTTTTACGGATTTTACGCGCTGACTGTAACGCTTTTTCGATACGTTGATTTAAACCGTGTACACCAAAGTCACCTTCTCTGATTGCCGTTAAAATTTGAAAATCATTAAAACTGCGTAATATCGACTTTGCTTCGTCTTCACTCGGTGATACGACAACTTTGGCTAAATAGTCTTGGTAACCTTGCTTCGCCATCGTGATTAACGCATCGTAAGCTTCGGTTGATAACGGGTGCAAGTGAATATCATCGTGCTGATTTTCCCAAACACGATCAAACTCATTTAGATCCCCCCTATTTACCGCGCCCGCTAAACAGCCAATACCAGATTCAGCATCAAAACGATAACTCTTACGTAATAAACATAAGCTGTCATAAATAGCGGTCGCATCAGAGGCTTGATACTGAGTCAACTCATAGTCAGTGATCTTCGATAACCAATTCGCTTGTCCACCTGAATAACCCAACTCGGCATACGCACAGATATCAGCGAGTACTGAGCCTGCTTCTACTGAGGCTAGCTGATCTTTATCACCGAGTAATATCAATCGCGCATGCGAAGGTAATGCAGCTAACAATTTTGCCATTAACGGTAAATCAACCATGGATGCTTCATCGACAACCAAGACATCGAGATGTAAAGGATTGTCTTTGTTATGACGGAATGCTTGTCTATTCGGGATCACACCTAATAATCGATGTATTGTCCCCGCTTGTTCAGGGATTAAGTCCGCCACACTAACTTGCAGATCTAACTTTCCTTTAGCGCCCGCAATTGACTCCGTCAAACGTGCAGCCGCTTTACCAGTAGGCGCAACCAGTTTAATGGTTAACGCTTGTTGCGCTAATAGGCCCTGCTCAATTAATAAGGCTAATAACTTAGTTACTGTGGTTGTTTTACCTGTACCGGGTCCTCCTGAAATAACGGAAAAATGACGAGTAGCAGCAACAGCCACCGATAACTTTTGCCAATTTAAGCAGTATGCTTCAGGTATCAAGCTATCTAATGCATGTAACTCTTGGGCATTTTTAGCTGTGAGTAGTACCTGCTCAACATCCTGCCAACTAATTCGACCTTTCTTCACCACATCGAGATATTTCGCCACAAATGATTGCGCACTAAAGTCAGCTTCTCGTTCTTTGGCGAGTATAGGAAATAGGAAACCATAATCACGTTTGAACAAACGATTGAGGCTAGCACTTAAATCTGGTTGCTGACTTTGTTTTGCTAAATCTTTTAATTGTTGCGCGACTTGCAACTCATAAGCCCAATAGCGCTGTAAATATAATTTATTGGCATCCGTGACAAACTGCAGTGGCGCAGACTCACCCACGACAACCGAATTTGCCAATAATGTCGGCCAAGTATTGCTACGGCTAGAAACTTTTGCCAGTAAGAGTTGTGAGCGAATTAAATTCAAATCAAATAACGCATTAGTGTCTATATTTTTTAAATCAATACAGACATGCCCTTTACCCAGTTGATAACTGGTTAAGCAGGCTAATAAAATAATAGCGGGATCGGATTCATAATTACTGATAAAACGGGCAAACTGGTAATCCAATTGACGAATTTTATTTTCGTTGGCTAATTCTTTGAGACACTGAAGTACACTCATTATGCGAGTTCCCCTAAAAATAAATCATCTAACTGCATAACAAAATCAACTGATGGTTTGGTAAAAAATACGCCGTATTGAGCCGCAGTTTCGACTTGCATGCCACGTAAGAACAAGTAATAAACCCCACCGAAATGTTGCTCATAGTTATAATCTGGAATACGCGAGCGTAAGAAACGATGTAACGCTAAGGTATACAGTTGATACTGCAGTTCATACCTGTGTTCAATCATTACTTGATTAATCGCGTCAAACGTATAATCAGCTTGGCTGTCACCTAAATGATTCGATTTATAATCCAGTACGTAATAACGACCTTCATAGACGAACACCAGATCGATAAACCCTTTTAGCATGCCGCTCACTTGCTGAAAATCAAGCTCACCAGCCTGCTGAGAAAGCCCATCATGCTGCTTTATCAATGTATTTAAATCATCACAGTTAAGCGATGAAATTGGCATAAAGAATTCCATCTCCACTTTTTTCTGGGTGGGCGTTAACTGACGTAAACTAAAACCATCCAGCAATGGACAATCCAGTACTTGATTCACCAATTCAAGTAGTACTGGTAACCAAGCTAAATCATAACCTTCACGCTCGAGCAGGTGTAATATTTGCTCGGTGAGCATGTCCTTGTCAACATTGGAAAAATCAATATGTTCAAACACCGTGTGCAATAAAGTACCGGCTGCGGCACCACGCGGGAAACTAAAAATATCCCAACTCATTTCCTGATCTTCATCTTTCTCAGTATCTACTTCGGCATCAAATCCCGGTAACTCCAGCGATGCGTCATAACTAGAATGGCGATTACCATGACTATGGCGAGACAATGCAGAATAACTCGTTACCCACCAGTTCTTGCTAATCGGGTTTGTCATTGTCTTCGCTTGATAAACTACTGACGGTGCAACGATGGGTTGATAGGCATCGACAGCCACTAATGGTGGCAGTACAACCTCAACACAAGTTTGTTGTTCGGCAAGCTTTTCGACACAGGTTTTAAATTCAGTGTCTTTGCATTCTTCGCCTTGCTGTAATAAATAACCTATCGCATTTAAGTGCATTTTGTTATGGGAGTTACCCATTTTTACCGCACCTAATCCTAACCACGTAGCATAAACACCCCGCGTCAATGCCACATATAACAGGCGTAGATCTTCAGCAAGACGCTCTTGGTCAGCTTTTCCTTTCGCTGTTTCTAACGCTTCTTCATCATCTAAATCAAGATGTACGTAAGTATGACCTTCAGCATGATAAAGCGGCGCTGAAGCTTGCCTTGTCGCACAAATAAACGGTAGGAATACCAAATTATATTCCAGTCCTTTAGATTTATGGATTGTCACGACTTGAACTAAATCTGCTTCACTTTCTAAACGAACCAACTGCTCTTGCGCATCACCATTTGGATTTTCAATTTTTTCACCAAACCAGCGGAACAGACTATATTCACCATCTAATTCTAAGCTTGCTTCTTGCAGTAATTCCCCCAAATGCAGAACATCTGTTAAACGTCGATCACCACCTTGACCAGAAAGCATGATCGCTGCAATATTTTGCTGATTGAGTAATAATCTTAATGCTGGTAAAAAACCTTGCCACTGCAGAGCGTTTTGATATTGCTTAAATTCCGCAACGGTTTGCTCCCAGACTTTTTCATCATTACTGAGCTGGTCTAATTCAATCGCGGGTTTCTCAAAAATAGAGGTCGCTAATGCCGCCCGCAATAAGCCTTCGTCTTCAGGATTTAAAATCGCAGCAAAAATATGATACAACTCGCGCGCTTCACGGGTAGCAAATACACTTTCACGATTCGACATATAAACACTAGGAATAGATAAAGCATCAAGCTGCTCACGCACTAATTTAGCTTCCGCTCCCGTTCGCACAAGGATAGCAATATCACCGGCTTTTACAGCCCGACCCGCTAACATCGCGTTACCTTGCTGTGCATCAGTTAATAATGTCGCAATCTGATTAGCCGTCGCTTTGGCATAAACCTGTTGATACAGACCTTTCGTTATATTTTTCTGACCTTCCTCTTCGTGTAACCAAAGCTGTAATGCAGCAGGCTCAAGACCATTCAATAACAGAGGTTCACTTTTACCTTTTGATTCAACAGATTGAAAACTAATACTATCTTCATAAATGAAAGGTTTATTGGCATGCTCAAACACACAGTTTACCGCACTGACCATAGCTGTTGAAGAACGCCAATTTTTGGCTAAGGTATAGTGATCATCAACATTTTCACGCGCTTGCATGTAAGTAAAAATATCAGCACCACGGAAACTATAAATTGCTTGTTTCGGATCGCCGATCATAAATAAACCAGCACCGTCTTGTTTACCATAGATAGTATTAAAGATATCGTATTGCTGCTGATCGGTATCTTGGAATTCATCAATCATCGCAACAGGATATTGACTACGAATACACTCAGCTAAACTGACAGCCTGCTCACCCGTTAATGCTGCAGATAATCCCGACAGCAAATCATCAAAAGATAATAACTGTGATTGGTTTTTGGTTTTCATCACACGCGCACGGACGTATTCCACGGCTTTAACAATAAAACAATCTTTAAGCGATAACGGCTTTTCTAATAAGGTATCTATATCACTAAACACTTGGTGTTCAGGTGATATTTTGCCTTTTTTAGTTTTAGCCGTTAAGGCTTGCTGGGAAAATTTAACGATACTATCAGGTAAATCATTTTGCTTGGTTTCTGATTGTGACCAACTGAGCATTTCATTTAGCCACTTTGCAACGCTGGCAACCCGATAACTATTACCATTCAAGTTACCCGCTTGAATTAATTCACAAAGATCATTGTAACTTTCTAACCATGCGTCTTTAACCTTTTGAATTGATGAAATTAATTTATCATAATCCTGTTCAATATCATCGCTGCCAATTTTGGCAATAAATTCGATATCAGTATTGGATAAGTACCCAGAAATATCCCGCAGCAGTGCCTGTGGTGATGACCAAAAGCTATGTACCATATCAATCATACCGTCTTTATAACGATAGAAATGACTACGCCAAAAATCAGCAATTGCATTAAACTTTAGCTGCGATTCGTCAGTAATAAATTCACTTTCAAATAAGGCGCCGGACTCGAATGCATTTTGCTTCAGCATGCGCTGACAAAATCCATGAATGGTATAAATAGCCGCTTCATCCATCTGTCTCTCTGCGGCCAATAATGATTTGGCACAACGCGCATAATCCTGACCTTGGGTATCAGCCAGTAATAAACTAATCACCGGATCATCACTATAACCAATACTAAAGGCAATACGAGCTTGATGAATACGTGCCCGAATTCGATCGCGTAATTCTGCCGTGGCAGCTTCAGTAAATGTTACAACCAATATTTGGTCGACATTTAATACTTCAACTTTATCTTCTTTTTGATAAGCATTCTCACCACCATGCCCTAATAACAAGCGCAAATATAAACTGGCAATAGTAAAGGTTTTACCAGTACCGGCAGATGCTTCAATCAGGCGTTCACCATAGAGGGGGAACGTCATCGCATTAAGAATATTTACGTCAGCCATTATTCGACATCCTCTAGGTATTCAAATATAGGAAATAACACCGACTCAGAGAATGCTGACATTAATTTATATACCTCATCATTTAAACGTGGAAAACTACGTTGTAAATAGTCATCCGCATTTTCGCCCATGCGGTTATAACCACCTTCAAAATTCAATAATGCTTCCGATCTTAATTTATAATCATCAGGCTCTGCGGTCGTACATTTGGTTTTTGCCCAACCCCAACCTGTTTTAGGGAATAACGCTAAAGGCTGACAGCTACCATCGCTATAAACCTCAAGTAATTGAAACAACAACTCTCTCGCCCGAGATTGCTCTATGACTCTAAGCCGTTGTACAACAGGCTTACCCGAAGTTAAGTGAACAAGCGTTGTCGCTGTGGGATTTTTAGCACTAATACAGAAACATAAATGCTCTAACCAAGCCTGTAGATAATCCTTACCGTTAAAGCCACTTGGTTTATGCCTTACTAAACCACCGTTATATATTTGCTTTAACCAACCAACTAAGCGCCCTGAAATCAAAGGAATATCGACTTCGATGTCATCATTACTGTTGGTCAATAACGGCATTAATACCTGAGCAAGCTGACTAACAGTACTGATTTCTTTATCCAGGGAAATTTTTCCAAAACGTCCAAGAGGAAGGCTACCTGATGCGACCAAGCGTTCAGTCACCAAACTAATATCGCCCCCCATCAATTCCGTTTCCAACAATTGCGCTTTAAGGTGATATTTTTCTAGGTTATCAACATCAAATGGTTCGTCATCAAGTACATCAAGACTAGCCTGATTAAAATAAACTTTTAAACGTCGGTTAAAGAAGTACTTAGTCGGATGGCGATAAAAACGTAATATCTCAGCGAGCTCAACCTCTTGCATATCATCATTGAATATTAGCGCAGGTAAAGGCTCAGTGAGAAATTGTCTTAACTCCACAACAGGGGCTAACGCAGGTAACCATTCTTTAGCAAAAGAACAAGGTGCTTCCGGATTAAAATAACGTGCATCGAACGGCTGTAAAGCATGATGTTGAATTAAATGTGTCAGTAATTTTTCCGCTGACTCATCAGGAGATAGACATTCATCACCTGTAACACAAAAACTTTGCTGGCAATACTGTAATAACTCAGTGATCAGCACAGACGGTAGGCGCTCACTCTTATCACGAATACTACTGCCAATATAGCTAATATATAATTTACTTTGGGCAGAAATAAGCGCTTCTAAAAATAAATAACGGTCATCATCACGACGACTACGATCACCTTGTTTATGATCATTAGCCATTAAATCAAAACCCATTGGTGGAATTGAGCGAGGATAAACACCATCATTCATACCGAGTAAACAAATAACTTTAAATGGGATAGAACGCATTGGCATCAAGGTACAGAAGTTAACTTGACCCGCAAGGAACTTTTGACTAGACCCAACTTGTGAAAGCGCATTATTTAAATAATCACGTAATACTAATGGTGTAATTAACTTGTCATAGCTCGCGCTTTTTAATTGCTCATCTAAATGCGAAAAAGCATCTCGAATAATTTTTATGGATTGTTCATCATCCACATTAATTTTATAAAAACTCTCTATTAGCGTATTACTTAACTTGATCCAGTCAGCTATCAATTTGGGATTTTGTAATGACGCAAGACTATCTAATAATGCTTCAATGAACTGTGCTAACTTACCTAGTAACTCAGCTTCAATTCCTTGCACTTCTTGATAAGGCAATATACCTTGATAAATATCGTCACCACCATAAGCGTAACCTAGCAGCATACGATGCAAGCCAAATAGCCAAGTATTTTGTTTCATTCCCGGTAAATCAAAACGAGTTGCATCATCTTCATCTAAACCCCAACGAATGCCTGACTCATCAATCCATTGACGTAAACGGTTGAATTCATCAGGCGTAATAGCAAAACGAGCCAGTACCGCAGGCACTTCTAATAATGACAATAATTCAGATACGTTACAACGCGATAAAGGTAGAGCCAGTAATTGTAAAAAACTGAGTAAAATAGGATTATCATACTGCGCGCCACTATCTGAGATAGAAAACGGAATATACCGTTCATCATAACGGTCCATCGCACCAAACACCGCTTGAATATAAGGACTGTAACCATTTACATCAGGCATCATAATAACCACATCTCGGGGATTCAGGTCTGGATTTTCCGAAAACATAGTAAGTAAATTATTATGTAATATTTCTATTTCACGCATTGGGCTATGACAGCTGTGCAGTTCAAGTGAAGTGTCAGCAGGATTTATAGATAGTTTATAACGACTATCTCGCGCATTCGCATCCTGTTGCGAAACATTAAACTCTTCCATGCTACGATCAGCCAAATCTAATATATCGCGCTGAATACTTGCCAGTAATCCCTCATCGCTCGGTTCAACAAAAACATCTAACTCCTGACAACCAAAACCCGTTAATAACGCTAAATTATCACGACCTAGTTTACCCATAGACGCGAGTAGTGGATTTCCAACTTTAAATGCATCATCTTCATCAAAGAGAGCCCGAACGGTTTGTTCATCATTAGCACTCACCTTATCACTCATGCCAAGAGTTATATTGTTATGATTAACCATTGTACGTTGCTTTAAAAGCCACTTAGGGTCTATCAGATCACCCCAGTACAAGCGACAAGGGTTCGATAACATAAAGTGTATTTCGGTATGCATACCAAGTGCTTGTAATGCATCTAAATAACGCGGTGGTAATGCAGATACCCCGAATACAAATATACGTTCAGGTAGCTGATTGGCATCAAACGTCGAACTATTCAGACGGGCAATAAATTGATCATATAAGTTGGCGCGATGATAATGAGATTGACCCAATGCTTCGGTTTTAGCAACTAATTCACGCCATAACAATGGCTGCCAAGGGTGGGTATCAGCATGAATATTATCACCACCTTCCCAAGCCGCGATCCACTCAGGTCGGTATACTAAATATTGGTCAAACGTGTCCGATATTTTCTGGCAGAGTTGAAACAAGCGATAATCGTCTTGATCATCCGCTAAATAATGCTTTAATGATTCGAATTCAGGTAGCACTAATAACTCTGGGAGGATTAGCATTAACTTCCAAGACATTGCCTCTTTATTAAATGCACTTTTATCAGGAATGTCAGGTAATACCTTTTGGAACATCTTCCAAATAAAAGAAGCAGGCAATGGAAAGGTAATATTAGCCGATATGCCCATCGACTTCGCCAACTCCATTTTCACCCATTGCGCCATACCTGGACTTTGTACCAAAACTTGCTCTTCGACAAAAGGGTCGGCAAGTGGATCTTTAGCAATAAAGTGAGCCATTAGCTCTTTTAAAATATCTAACTGATTCGAGTGATAAAGATTAAACACGGTAACTCCAGACTGATAACCTATTGGAATTGTGGAGCATACGAACTAACTATGCAATGTAGAAAAAACGACATGTTGGTTTTTGCGACAGAAATAGAAAAACATATCCAAATAGGCGATGAGATCAACTATTCCTATCACCCTAGTCATTGGGATAAATCACCTTAAGCCAAATACAACGAAACCAGCTGTCAGCTGGTTTTTATTTTCTCGAGTCATATCTCATTCTTAACGCTAAATTTTAGACACAAAAAA
>NZ_FPLG01000017.1:0-1275 GCF_900120065.1 Moritella viscosa | reverse complement strand
CAGAATTAACACCATCAAAAATGTCATTGATAAACGTATCTCTGGCGTTGATGCTGCCGCGCTTCTAAACCTAAGTACACGACAAGTATATCGACTGACGAAGCAATATTTAAAACATGGAACTGAAGGTTTGATTTCACATAAACGTGGCCAGCCTAGTAACCATCACCATTCCTATAAATTCAAACAACACGTTCTTGACCTCGTGCAGATCCATTACCAAGATTTTGGTCCAACTCTCGCACACGAAAAACTTACCGAGCTACATGCTATTTCTGTGGGCGTTGAAACACTGCGTCAATGGATGATTTCCGACGGTCTGTGGCGACCACACGCCAAACGTAAACCTAAGGTATATCAGCCTCGCTATCGTCGTGATTGCTTCGGTGAACTCATACAAATTGATGGCTCTCATCATGACTGGTTTGAAGGCCGCAGCGATAAATGTTGCCTGATCGTTTATATCGATGATGCTACCAGTCAGATCATGAGTTTAAGATTTACGAATGCAGAAACAACGCTCGATTACATGGCGATAACGCGTGAATATATAAAGCAATATGGCAAGCCAACCGCGTTTTATTCAGACAAACATTCCGTATTTAAAGTGAATAACCGGGATGCTAAAACGGCTAAAATAACGCAATTTGGACGGGCTCTGAAAGACCTGAATATAGAGTTGTTCTGTGCTAATAGCTCTCAAGCGAAAGGCCGCGTTGAACGTGCTAACAAAACATTACAGGACAGATTGATTAAAGAAATGCGCCTGGATGGAATCAATAATATCGAAGACGCCAATATATGGTTACCAAAATTTATAGCGGACTTTAATCGCCGATTTGCAAAACCCCCGCTCTACGCCAAAAATATGCACCGACCAGTTACAGAGCAACCCTATGAATTAGATAATATTTTCTCTTGGCATGAGCTCCGTAAATTATCGAATTCATTAACTTTACAATACGATAAGGTGCTTTATATGATTGAATCATCTGATGAAAATAATCGATTAACGCGTGAAACGGTTAAGGTGCTAGATTATCCCGATGGCACAATTGCAATTCACTATGGGAATCGAACGTTAAAATATCAAATATTTGATAAGCTACAAAAAGTAAATCAAGGTCAGGTGGTTGATAATAAACGGCTTGGCGCAGTGCTAAAACTCGCTCAAACTGAACAACGGATGTTAGAGCTAGAAGATAAACGTTCACGCAGTAAAAAAGCCCCCAAACGTTCTGCTCAAAAGCGGGCAATAGAGCAACTGCGGGCTAT